>NZ_JANCLM010000017.1:0-104141 GCF_024259445.1 Pseudomonas sp. DVZ6 | reverse complement strand
AGGGGTGCACCTTGTGCCGCGAAAAGGGGTGCGAAGCACCCCCGGCGATTCGTGGACCAAGCTGATATCGCCGGAGCCGCTTTCGGCCCTTTCGCGGCACAAGGCCGCTCCTACAGAAGGGAGCGATTGTTTTGAATGATTACTCGGCCACGGCGTTCTTGGCCAGGATCGCGTTGGCCAGCTCCATGTCGCTGGCCTGGACGCCCGGGTTGTCCGCGCGCACCTGGCGGATCGCGGCTTCCAGGAACGGCCCGCGGATGGCGCCTTCGCTGGCGACGAAGCTGCCGGCGTCGTCCTGGGCGGCGACGATCAGCTTGTGATCCTTGAAGGTCAGGTAGGTCGAGGCAGTGGTGGCACCGGAGGAGATGATGTTGCGCCAGAACGTGTCGGCCATGGCGGAGCCAAGGGGCAGCGAGCAGAGGACGGTGGCTGCGATGGCTGTTTTGAAACGCATGATGAATCACCTCGGTCGATGAGGGCTGTCGGAATGCCGGTTTGATCCGGTTTTCCGCTGCCAAGTTCCCGACCACACAGGGGATTTCTTACTTATCCACAGACCCGCAGCACTTCCTCGAGGGAGGTCAGCCGTTGCTCGGCCAGCCTGCGCCCGCAGCGGCGCAGGTCGTGCAGGCCATCGGCGGCCGCCTGCTGGCGCAGCGCCTCCAGATCGGCGCCCGGGGTAATGCGCTGGCGCAGCGCGCTGCCGACCCGGAGCAGCTCGAACAGCCCGGTGCGGCCATGAAAGCCGCTGCCCCTGCAGGTCTGGCAGGCCGGGCGATCAGTGTGCTCCATGCCTTGGCAGGACGGACACAGGGTGCGCACCAGTCGCTGGGCCATGACCCCGAGCAACGTGGCCCTGATCAGGTAGTCGGCCACCTTCAGCTCCTGCAGGCGGGTGATCGCCGCGCAGGCATCGTCGGTGTGCAGGGTGGACAGCACCAGGTGGCCGGTCAGGGCCGCTTGTACTGCCACCTGGGCGGTTTCCTGATCGCGGATCTCGCCGATCATGATGATGTCCGGGTCCTGCCGCAGCAGGGCGCGCACGCCATCGGCGAAGCCCAGGCCCAGGCCTGGTTGCACCTGCAGCTGGTTGATCGCAGGCTCCAGTCGCTCGATGGGGTCTTCGATGCTGCACAGGTTGACCTGGGGCGTGGCCAGGTGGCGCAGGCTGGCGTACAGGGTACTGGTCTTGCCCGAGCCGGTGGGCCCGGTCACCAGCAGGATACCCTGGCGTCGCTGCAGCAGGGCTTTCCACTGGGTGAGCAAGGGCGCCTCCAGGCCAAGGTGCTCGAGGGTTTCGTGGCGTAGCTGCGGATCGAACAGGCGCAGCACCAGCTTTTCGCCGAATGGCGTGGGCAGCGTGGACAGGCGCAGTTCGATCTGCGCGCCATCCGCCAGGCGGCTTTTCAGGCGGCCGTCCTGTGGCCGGCGTTTCTCCGCCACGTTCATCCGGCCCAGGTGCTTGAGGCGGCTGACCATGGCCAGGGCGACGCCGGCCGGGAAGGCATAGACGGGGTACAGCAGGCCATCGATGCGCAGGCGCAGGTGACCCAGTTCACGGCGCGGTTCCAGGTGGATATCGCTGGCGCGCTGTTCGATGGCGTATTGCAGTATCCAGTCGACGATGCGCACCACATGCTGATCGTCGGCATCCGCCTGCGCTTGGCTAGCGCCGAGCTCCAGCAGTTGCTCCAGCTCGCCGAGCCCGGGTGTAGGGGGCTGTCCGGCACCGCGCAGCGAATGCGCCAGGCCGAAGAAGGTGGGCGTCAGCTGGCGGATCTGCCGTGGACTGGCCAGCACCCGTTGCACGCGCTTGCCCAGGGCTTGGCTCAGGTCGGCTTCCCAGTCACGTCGATAGGGTTGGGCGCTGGCCACGGTGACGCTGCTGTCGTCCACTGCCACGGCGAGAATGCCGTGGCGTTCGGCGAAGGCCGCGGACATCAGGTTGGCGATCTGTGTCAGGTCGACCCGCAGCGGGTCGATGTGCAGGAACGGTTGGCCCACCACGCCCGCCAGCCAGTGGCAGAGCGCGTCGAGGCTCAGGTGCTGGCCAGGGTGCAACGGGTCTGCCAGGGCCAGCTCGGCAATCAGCTCCAGGGGATGCTTGTCAGGGTGCTGCCTGGCCCGTTCGAGCGCCTTGAGCGCGTCGCAGGCGGCGATCCGCTGTTCGGCGAGCAAGGCGTCGAGCAGGCGGTTCAGGTCCAGGTCTTGGCTAGCGTTGGCGAACATGGCGATATCCCTGCCAGGTGATCCATGACGCTGGCAAGGCTAGCCAGAGGGCGCGGCGGTCGGGTGAATAAAGGGTTTCGGAATCTTGCCGGAGCGCGATCAGGCCGAGGCGGCCTGCGCCAGGCGTGGCCGGCACTCCAGGCTGACATCGGCCACGCAGACCAGGTTGCGCAGCTTCTGCGCGATGACTTCGGCGCGGTGCCAGCTCAGGCCGCCGATGCCGATTTCCATGTCCAGCAGGTCATCGCACTGGCTGACCTGCACGCTGTGCGGCGTGAGGAACTGCAGGGCGAACAGGTTGAGCACCCGGCACAGGCTGTCCGGTTCCGCCTCGGCCTGCAGGCGGTAGTGGACGGTGCTGTGGGCGGTGTTGGCGGCCCAGGCGTCGATCCTGGGATGTTCGGCTGCGTGCATGGCGTTTCTCCGCGAAAGTGGAGAAATTCTTGCACGTTGGCGGTGGCATTTTTTCGCTATGATTTGAGTGTTTTGCATTCATTATGAATAATTCAATTCGCTAATTTGAGCTTTGGAGAATTGATAATGCATGGCGAATTGGATGCCTATGATCGGCGGATCCTCGAATTGCTGCAGGAGGACGCGTCGCTGTCCAGCGCGCAGATCGCCGAGCGCGTGGGCCTGTCGCAATCGCCGTGCTGGCGACGCATCCAGCGCTTGAAGGAGGAGGGTGTGATCCGCGGGCAGGTGACCCTGCTGGATCGCAAGAAGGTGGGGCTGAACACGCAGATCTTCGCCGAGGTAAAGCTCAACGCCCACGGGCGGTCGAATTTCGCCGAGTTCACCGAGGCCATCCGCGGTTTTCCCGAAGTGCTGGAATGCTACGTGCTGATGGGGGCGGTGGACTTCCTGCTGCGCATCGTCACCTCGGATATCGAGGCTTACGAGCGGTTCTTCTTCGAAAAGCTGTCGAACGTGCCGGGTATCCAGGAGGTGAACTCGATCGTGGCCTTGTCGGAGATCAAGTCGACCACCAGCTTGCCGTTGAGACCCTGAAGCGTCGATCGTGGAACAAGCCCGCTCCCACGCAGTGCAGGAGCGGGCGGCGCGGACTCAGGCCTTGAGCAGATGCTTCCAGGCGCGGTTCTGCTCGATGGCGCGGGCCTGCTCGATGCGGGCTTCGAGCAGTTCTTCCTTGCCTTCTTCGACCAGCGGCAGCTCGGCCAGCTCGTGCAGTTTGTTCAGCTCGCCGTAGAGACGGTCCTGCTGCGGCAGGTCCAGCACCTGGCGGGCGTGGTGCAGCCACGCCTGCACGCATTCGATGCGCGGCAGCTGCTCGGCCAGGTCTTCCGGGCGCTGCACGTACAGCGGCAGCTTCAGGGCGCGGGACTCCTCGCCCAGCAGGTGCTGCAGCCAGCTGGCCAGCTGCGCGTTGCCCTGGCGCTCGCCACGGCCCTTGCGCTCGGCGGTCCAGGCGCGGGCGCTCAGCCAGCGCGCGGTCTCCAGGGAGAACTGGCCCCAGCGCGGGTCTTCCAGCTCTTCGGCGAACTGCTCGGGGGCGGCGCGGCGAATGTCCTCGTCATCGTTGCCGGCCAGCACCAGCGGGCGCCAGTCTTCCAGCAGCGCGTCGAGGCTGGCGCGCAGGGCGCGGGTGGTCGGGCGCGGCGCGGCCTGGCCGAGGCTGGCAGTGAGGGCGCGCAGTTCGGCCAGGCAGCGAACCCAGTCCTGCAGCAGGCGCCAGTGGCCATTGTGGCGATACTGCTCGGCCAGGCGCTGGCTGCTGCCCAGCAGTTGCCAGGCGAGGGCGGCGTAGGCGTCGTCCAGCGGCATCTCGGCCTGCAGTTCGGTCACCGGCAGGCCCAGCTCGTAGCTGTCCGGATCGAGCAGGCGGTAGCCGCGCTCGGCCTTGCTGATGTCGCAGGGCATCAGGGCCAGGCTGGCGGACAGCTCGGCGGCCAGCTCCAGCAGCGCTTCCGGGGCCCCTTCACGCAGCTCCAGCTCCAGCTCGCAGATCTCTTCCTTGCGCTTGCCGGCGATGACGAAACCCTGGTCCAGCGCAGCCTCGATCACCACCTTCGCCTTGCCGCGGCCCCAGGAGATCTCGGCGTACTCGCGGGTGAAGTCGGTGGTGAACAGCGGCTTGATGGTCTTCTTGTCCAGCTCGGCCAGTTGCTCGGGCCAGCAGGCGGCGTCGAGCTTCTTCAGGTCGAGCTTGGCCTTGTCCAGGTGCCACTCGTGCTCGTTGCGCTCGGACAGCCCGGCGACGCTCTGGCCACGGCACTTGAGGGTCTGGATGATGACCTCGCCATCGCGACGCAGGCGCAGGGCAACACGGGCGGCGGACAGGTCGCGCTCCGGGGTGTCGAAGTACTGGTTGAGCAGTTCGCGGGTCTGCCAGCCGGACTTGTTGCGCTTCTTCAGCAGGGGGTGCTCGCGCAGCGCGGCAAGGGTCTCGCGGCTGGCGCGGAGTTTGAGTTCGGTTTCTTTGTGCATCGCGGGCTCGGGAAGGGGGCGTCGTAGGCGTGCAGTCTACCGCAGTTACGGCCTGATTCCTTGTTCGTGGGAGCGGGCTTGTCCGGCGATGCTGCCAGATCCGAATGCGAGGGTGTGCAGGCTTGCGCCATCGCGGGGCAAGCCCGCTTCCACGAAGGCCTCCTCTTGGGGTTTGCAGGCTTGCCCCGCGAGGCTTTCGCGTTGCTATGATGGGCCATGCTTCCAAGGAGTCCGCGCATGCCGTTGCCGTCGCTGAAAGACCAGTTCGCCGCCCTGATCGCCGCGCCCTCGGTCAGTTGCACTCAACCCGCGCTGGACCAGTCCAACCGCGCGGTCATCGACCTGCTGGCCGGCTGGCTGGATGACCTGGGCTTCACCTGCGAGATCCAGCAGGTCAGCCCCGGCAAGTTCAACCTCCTGGCCAGCCGCGGCACCGGCCCGGGCGGCCTGGTGCTGGCCGGGCACAGCGATACCGTGCCCTTTGACCCGCAGCTGTGGAGCAGCGATCCGCTCAAGCTGACCGAGGTCGATGGCCGCTGGGTCGGGCTGGGCAGCTGCGACATGAAAGGCTTCTTCGCCCTGGTCATCGATGCGGTGATCCCGCTGCTCGAACACGATTTCAAGCAACCGCTGCTGATCCTCGCCACCTGCGACGAGGAAAGCTCGATGTCCGGCGCCCGCGCCCTGGCCGAGGCCGGCCAGCCGCTCGGACGGGCGGCGGTTATCGGCGAACCCACCGGGCTCAAGCCGATCAGGATGCACAAGGGCATCCTCATGGACCGCATCGACATCCTCGGCCGCAGTGGCCATTCGTCGGATCCGAGCCTGGGCCGCAGTGCCATGGAAGCCATGCACGCGGTGATGGGCGAGCTGATGGGCCTGCGTCGCACCTGGCAGGAGCAGTACCGCAACCCGCAGTTCACGGTGCCGACGCCGACCCTGAACTTCGGCTGCATCCACGGTGGCGACAACCCCAACCGCATCTGTGGCCAGTGCGCCCTGGAGTTCGACCTGCGCCCGCTGCCGGGCATGGATGTCGAGCAGCTGCGCGCGGCGATCCGCGGCAAGCTCGCGCCATTGGCCGAGCGCCATGAAGTGCGTATCGACTATGCGCCGCTGTTCCCCGAAGTGCCGCCGTTCGAGCAGAACGCCGACAGCGAACTGGTGCGGGTGGCCGAGCGTCTGACCGGCCACCGCGCCGAAGCGGTGGCCTTTGGCACCGAAGCACCTTATCTTCAGCAGCTCGGTTGCCAGACCATCGTGCTCGGCCCGGGTGACATCGCCTGTGCCCACCAGCCCGGCGAATACCTTGAAATGTCACGAATCGAGCCTACCGTGCGTCTATTGCGTGACCTGATCCGGCACTATTGCCTGAGCCATTGATCTTTCCCTGACCAGAGGAGACCGCGCGTGACCGCAAGCCTGTTCCGACGATGACTTTCGAACGTTGTGCGCCTTTTCGTTCTCCGTTCACTTATCCACAGGCCCTGTCATGCCCGATTACGTCAACTGGCTGCGTCATGCGTCTCCCTACATCAACGCCCACCGCGACTGCACCTTCGTGGTCATGCTCCCCGGTGACGGCGTCGAACACCCGAACTTCGGCAACATCGTCCACGACCTGGTGCTGCTGCACAGCCTTGGCGTGCGCCTGGTGCTGGTCCACGGCTCGCGCCCGCAGATCGAAAGCCGCCTGGCCGCGCGCGGCCTGACCCCGCACTACCATCACGGCATGCGCATCACCGACGCGGCAACGCTTGACTGCGTGATCGATGCAGTCGGCGCCCTGCGCCTGGCCATCGAGGCGCGCCTGTCGATGGACATGGCGGCCTCGCCGATGCAGGGCTCGCGCCTGCGGGTAGCCTCCGGCAACCTGGTCACGGCACGGCCGATCGGTGTGCTCGAGGGGGTCGACTACCACCACACCGGCGAAGTGCGCCGGGTCGACCGCAAGGGGATCAACCGCCTGCTCGACGAGCGCTCCATCGTGCTGCTGTCGCCGCTGGGCTATTCGCCGACCGGCGAGATCTTCAACCTCGCCTGCGAGGACGTGGCCACCCGCGCCGCCATCGAGCTGGGTGCCGACAAGCTGCTGCTGTTCGGCGCCGAGCCGGGCCTGCTGGACGCCCATGGCCAGCTGGTGCGCGAGCTGCGGCCACAACACATTGCGCCGCACCTGCAGCGCCTGGGCAGCGACTACCAGGCCGAGCTGCTGGATGCCGCCGCCGAGGCCTGCAAGGGCGGCGTGGCGCGCAGCCATATCGTCAGCTATGCCGAGGACGGCGCGCTGCTGACCGAGCTGTTCACCCGTGGCGGTGGCGGCACGCTGGTGTCCCAGGAGCAGTTCGAGGTGGTGCGCGAGGCGACCATCGAGGATGTCGGCGGCCTGCTGGAGCTGATCAGCCCGCTGGAAGAGCAGGGCATTCTGGTGCGCCGTTCGCGCGAGGTGCTGGAGCGGGAGATCGAGCAGTTCAGCGTGGTCGAGCGCGAGGGCATGATCATCGCCTGCGCGGCGCTGTACCCGATTGCCGACTCCGAGGCCGGGGAGCTGGCGTGCCTGGCGGTGAACCCGGAGTACCGGCATGGCGGGCGTGGCGACGAGTTGCTCGAGCGCATCGAGGAGCGGGCGCGCAAGCTGGGGCTCAATACCCTGTTCGTGTTGACGACCCGGACTGCGCACTGGTTCCGTGAGCGCGGCTTCGCACCCAGTGGTGTGGAGCGGCTGCCGGCGGCGCGGGCGTCGCTGTACAACTACCAGCGTAATTCGAAGATTTTCGAGAAGTCGCTCTGACAGCAAGTACGGCCCCTGTAGGAGCGGCCTTGCCGAGGCGTCGGACCGGCCGGAAAGGGCCGCGCAGCGGCCCCGGCAATTTCAGAATTGATGCACAAATCTTGGGGGCGCTTCGCACCCCTTTCGCGGCGCAAGGCCGCTCCTACACATGGATGGGCGTATCTGCGGGCCAAAGAAAAACGCCGCCCTTGTGGGCGGCGTTTTCGTTTACACGGTGTGCAGGTACCAGTTGTACTCGAGGTCGGAGATCGAATGCTCGAACTCCTCCAGCTCGCTCTCCTTGCACGCGACGAAGATGTCGATGTACTTCGGATCGATGTACTTGTTGAGGATCTCGCTGTCGTCCAGCTCGCGCAGGGCATCACGCAGGTTGTTCGGCAGGCTCTGCTCCAGCTGCTCGTACGAGTTGCCTTCGATCGGCTCGCCCGGTTCGATCTTGTTGGTCAGACCATGGTGCACGCCGGCCAGCACGGCCGCCATCATCAGGTACGGGTTGGCGTCGGCGCCGGCCACCCGGTGCTCGATGCGCACGGCATCAGGCGAGCCGGTCGGCACGCGCAGGGCCACGGTACGGTTGTCCAGGCCCCAGCTCGGTGCGTTGGGCACGTAGAACTGCGCACCGAAACGGCGGTACGAGTTGACGTTCGGGCAGAGGAACGCCATCGAAGCGGGCAGGGTCTCGAGCACACCGCCGACAGCGTGACGTAGCGCGGCGTTCTGCTCGGGATCCTCGCTGGTGAAGATGTTGTTGCCATCCTTGTCCAGCACGGAAATGTGTACATGCAGGCCGTTGCCTGCCTGGCCCGGGTAGGGCTTGGCCATGAAGGTGGTGTCCATTTCATGGTCGTAGGCGATGTTCTTGATCAGGCGCTTGAGCAGTACTGCGTAGTCACAGGCCTTGAGCGGGTCGGCGACGTGGTGCAGGTTGACTTCGAACTGCGCCGGGGCGCTTTCCTTGACGATGGCGTCGGCCGGGATGCCTTGTTCTTTCGCGCCTTCGAGGATGTCCTGCAGGCAGTCGGCGTATTCGTCGAGGTCGTCGATCAGGTACACCTGGGTCGACTGCGGGCGCTTGCCCGAGATCGGCGAGCGCGGCGGCTGTGGACGGCCGTTCACGTTCTCCTGGTCGATCAGGTAGAACTCCAGCTCGAACGCGGCGCAGATGGTCAGGCCCATGTCGGTGAACTTGCTCACCACCTGGCGCAGCACTTCACGCGGGTCGGCGAAGAACGGCTCGCCTTCGATTTCGTGCATGGTCATCAGCAGCTGCGCGGTCGGGCGCTTCTGCCAGGGTTCGTTGGAGAGGGTGCCGGGGATGGGGTAGCAGATGCGGTCGGCGTCGCCGATGTCCAGGCCAAGGCCGGTGCTTTCGACGGTCGAACCGTTGATATCCAGGGCGAAGAGGGAGGCAGGCAGGTTGATGCCTTTCTCGTAAACCTTGTGGAGGCTGGTGCGCTCTATGCGCTTGCCGCGCACCACACCATTCATATCTGCAATCAGAAGGTCAACGTAGAGAACCTCAGGATGTTCCTTAAGGAACGCGTTCGCTTCGTTAAGCTGAACGGCACGCGGGGGTACCGACATGATGCAACACCTTTGTTGTTAAAAATATCAATCAAGGGGGGCTTGCAACCCCAGTCAATCGGAAAGACCAGGTGAAGTCAAGCCAAGCCCATGATGCCCTTAAATGGCACATCTACGGCAGATTTGCTGCATATCGGGGCGTGCCATTATCCGCTATTTTCGCCCTGAAGGGTTATCCCGAGCAGGGCGTGTTTTATTTTTTACGGAGAGGTTGTGTAAAAAAATGAACGAGGATAAGCTCGGTCACAACCCAGAACACAATAATACGAGGGTCACATGGTCTGCTTGCCGAGACCTGTCAGCGCCGCATGCACGGTGCGTTCAGGTACATCTCCCGGTTGCCGTCCGGTCATCGCACGCCTGCATCGAAGGGGCGCCGCGCTGGCCGCAATAATTGACGGTTCGCGTAAAAAAACCATACCTCGTAACGCTTTACCGCTACACCTCCTTTCCTTCTGCCCTTCGCTTTCTGCTCGGACACGCACTCGCGGTGTGTATCCGCTGTGGTCCCGCGCGTGGGGTTTTGCTTTAGCCATGCACAGCATCCAGAATCAAGGCGCGGGCCTTTCCAGGCCCCTCGGCGCCCTGCGCGCCGACTTTGCCCGACGCCTGGCGTCAGTGGCCGCCGGTTGCCTGCAATCGCGCCACATTACCTCCTGAGGTATTTATGAGTCACAACCTCGACCAGCTCACCGATTGGTTGAAAGAGCACAAGATCACCGAAGTGGAATGCCTGATCAGCGACCTGACCGGCATCACCCGCGGCAAGATCTCGCCCACCAACAAATTCATCGCCGAGAAAGGCATGCGCCTGCCCGAGAGCGTGCTGCTGCAGACCGTGACCGGCGACTACGTCGACGACGACATCTATTACGAACTGCTCGACCCGGCCGACATCGACATGATCTGCCGCCCCGACGAGAACGCGGTGTTTCTCGTGCCATGGGCCATCGAGCCGACCGCCCAGGTGATCCACGACACCTACGACAAGAAGGGCAACCCGGTCGAGCTGTCGCCGCGCAACGTATTGAAGAAGGTCCTGAAACTCTATGCCGACAAGGGCTGGCAGCCGATCGTCGCGCCCGAGATGGAGTTCTACCTCACCAAGCGTAGCGAAGACCCGGACTTTCCGCTGCAGCCGCCGGTGGGCCGTTCCGGCCGCCCGGAAACTGGCCGACAGTCGTTCTCCATCGAGGCGGCCAACGAATTCGACCCGCTGTTCGAAGATGTCTACGACTGGTGCGAACTGCAGCAGCTGGACCTCGACACGCTGATCCACGAAGACGGCACCGCGCAGATGGAAATCAACTTCCGTCACGGCGATGCCCTGCACCTGGCCGACCAGATCCTGGTGTTCAAGCGCACCATGCGCGAGGCCGCGCTCAAGCACAACGTGGCCGCCACCTTCATGGCCAAGCCCATGACCGGCGAGCCGGGCAGCGCGATGCACCTGCACCAGAGCGTGGTCGACGTGGCCACCGGCAAGAACATCTTTTCCAACGCCGACGGCAGCATGAGCGAGCTGTTCCTGCACCACATCGGCGGCCTGCAGAAGTTCATCCCCGAGGCGCTGCCGCTGTTCGCCCCCAACGTCAACTCGTTCCGCCGCTTCCTGCCGGACACCTCGGCGCCGGTGAACGTCGAGTGGGGCGAAGAGAACCGTACCGTCGGCCTGCGCGTGCCGGATGCCGGCCCGCAGAACCGCCGGGTCGAGAACCGCCTGCCGGGCGCCGACGCCAACCCCTACCTGGCCATCGCCGCCAGCCTGCTGTGTGGCTACATCGGCATGGTCGAGGGCATCGAGGCCAGCGCGCCGGTGCAGGGCCGTGGCTACGAGCGGCGCAACCTGCGCCTGCCGCTGACCATCGAGGACGCCCTGGAGCGCATGGAGAACAGCCGCGCGCTGGTGCAGTACCTGGGCAAGAAATTCATCACCGGCTACGTCGCCACCAAGCGCGCCGAGCATGAGAACTTCAAGCGCGTCATCAGCTCCTGGGAGCGTGAGTTCCTGCTGTTTGCTGTGTGATCAACCCTGAGGCCGCCTGCGGGCGGCCACCGGAAAATGGAGAGGCACATGAGCGTCAACAACCCGCAAACCCGTGAATGGCAAACCCTGAGCGGCGAGCACCACCTTGCACCTTTCAGTGACTACAAGCAGCTGAAGGAGAAGGGGCCGCGCATCATCACCAAGGCGCAGGGCGTGCATTTGTGGGACAGCGAGGGGCACAAGATCCTCGACGGCATGGCTGGCCTGTGGTGCGTGGCGGTCGGCTATGGCCGCGAAGAGCTGGTGCAGGCGGCAGAAAAGCAGATGCGCGAACTGCCGTACTACAACCTGTTCTTCCAGACCGCCCACCCGCCGGCGCTGGAGCTGGCCAAGGCGATCACCGACGTGGCGCCCGAGGGCATGACCCATGTGTTCTTCACCGGCTCCGGTTCCGAGGGCAACGACACCGTGCTGCGCATGGTTCGCCACTACTGGGCGCTCAAGGGTAAACCGCACAAGCAGACCATCATCGGCCGCATCAACGGCTACCACGGCTCCACCTTCGCAGGTGCGTGCCTCGGCGGCATGAGCGGCATGCACGAGCAGGGCGGTCTGCCGATCCCGGGCATCGTGCATATCCCGCAGCCGTACTGGTTCGGCGAGGGTGGCGACATGACCCCGGACGAGTTCGGCGTGTGGGCGGCCGAACAGCTGGAGAAGAAAATTCTCGAAGTCGGCGAGGACAACGTCGCCGCGTTCATCGCCGAGCCGATCCAGGGCGCGGGTGGGGTGATCATTCCGCCGGACACCTACTGGCCGAAGGTCAAGGAGATCCTCGCCAAGTACGACATCCTGTTCGTCGCCGACGAAGTGATCTGCGGTTTTGGTCGCACCGGCGAGTGGTTCGGCTCCGACTACTACGACCTTGCGCCCGACCTGATGACCATCGCCAAGGGCCTGACTTCCGGTTACATCCCCATGGGCGGTGTGATCGTGCGTGACAAAGTGGCCAAGGTGATCAGCGAAGGCGGCGATTTCAACCACGGCTTCACCTACTCCGGCCACCCGGTGGCGGCGGCGGTGGGCCTGGAAAACCTGCGCATCCTGCGTGACGAGAAGATTGTCGAGCGTGCCCGCACCGAAACGGCACCGTATTTGCAAAAACGACTGCGTGAGCTGCAGGACCACCCGCTGGTGGGCGAGGTACGCGGCCTGGGCCTGCTCGGCGCGATCGAGCTGGTCAAGGACAAGGCCACCCGCAGCCGCTACGAGGGCAAGGGCGTCGGCATGATCTGCCGCACCCACTGCTTCGAGAACGGCCTGGTGATGCGCGCGGTGGGCGACACCATGATCATCGCGCCGCCGCTGATGATCAGTCGCGAAGAGATCGACGAACTGGTGGAAAAGGCGCGCAAGTGCCTGGATCTGACCTACGAAGCGGTGAAATGACAGTCTGCTAGGCTGGCGAGGTGACATTAATGTCGTTGCAAGGCCCTGCTTCTGTTGAAACAGCGCCTTGTAACTTGCCAGACTAACGGCTGTTTAGTCGCCCAACGCGCGTCCCGTGGTACCTGGCTGCTGAACAGATGGCTTGATAATAAATTCTGGAGCATTACGCATGAAGAAATTGGGCAAGACGCTGCTGGCCGCCGCCCTGATGGGTGCCATGGCCACCGCTGTTCAGGCTGACGACAAGGTGCTGCACGTCTACAACTGGTCGGACTACATCGCACCAGAAACCGTGGCCAAGTTTGAGAAGCAGACCGGTATCAAGGTGGTCTACGACGTCTTTGACAGCAACGAGACCCTGGAAGCCAAGCTGCTGGCGGGCAAGTCGGGTTACGACATCGTCGTGCCGTCCAACAACTTCCTGGCCAAGCAGATCAAGGCCGGCGTATATCAGGAACTGGACAAGAGCAAACTGCCGAACTGGAAGAACCTTGACGAAGACTTGCTCAAGGCCGTCGGCGACGCCAGCGACCCAGGCAACAAGCACGCCTTCCCGTACATGTGGGGCTCCATCGGTATTGGCTACAACCCGGAGAAGGTCAAGGCCGCGTTGGGCGTGGACAAGATCGACTCGTGGGATGTCGTGTTCAAGCCCGAGAACATCGCCAAGCTCAAGAGCTGCGGCGTGAGCTTCCTGGATGCGCCGACCGAAATGATTCCGGCCGCCCTGCACTACCTGGGCAAACCGACCGCCAGCAAGGACAAGGCTGATCTGAAAGCCGCTGAAGATCTGTTCCTTAAGATCCGTCCTTCGATTACCTACTTTCACTCGTCCAAGTACATTTCCGACCTGGCCAACGGCAATATTTGCGTAGCCGTCGGCTACTCGGGCGATCTGGAGCAATCCAAGGCCCGTGCTCATGAGGCCGGTGACAAGGTCAAGCTGGCCTACACCATTCCGAAAGAAGGTGCCGGTACCTTCTACGACATGGTTGCGATTCCGAAAGATGCCGAGAACGTCGACGCCGCCTATCAATGGATGAACTTCCTGCTGCAGCCGGAAGTCATGGCCGAGATCACCAATGCTGTGCGCTTCCCCAACGGTAACAAGGCGGCCACGCCGCTGGTGGACAAGGACATCACCAGCGACCCGGCCATTTACCCGTCGGCTGAAGTGAAGAAGCAGCTGTATGCGATCTCTGACCAGGATGCAGGCACCCTGCGCCTGATCACCCGCAGCTGGACCAAGATCAAGTCGGGCAAGTAAGCCCGATGCAAGGCCCTCTGGGCCGGGGGTTCCCGGCCCAGAGGCAGGTAACGGCAAATAAGTTTGCGGCATCCACGCCGTGAAGGTAAGTTGCGCGCCGGTTTTGCGTGTGCGGCCGAGTTTTTCCGCCACTTGAGGCACTGATTGTGAGGACCACCCACTTGTCTATTTCTGTTTTTCGCAAGGCCTTGATGGCCGGAGCGGGTCTGACGCTGGCTTGCAGCGTCCAAGCGGCGCCCACGGTGCACATCTACAACTGGTCCGACTACGTTGGCCCGAATACCCTCGCCGAGTTCCAGAAGGAAACCGGCATCACCCCGAAATACGACGTCTTCGACAGCAACGAGACGCTGGAAGGCAAACTGCTGGCCGGACGCACCGGCTATGACGTGGTCGTGCCGTCCAACCATTTCCTCGGCAAGCAGATCAAGGCGGGCGCGTTCCAGAAGCTCGACCGCAACCTGCTGCCCAACTACGCGAACCTCGACCCGGCGCTGATGAAGCGCCTGGAAAAGAACGATCCGGGCAACCTGTACGCCGTCCCCTACCTGTGGGGCACCAATGGCATCGGCTACAACGTCGAGAAGGTCAAGGCGGTACTGGGCACCGACCAGATCGACTCCTGGGCGGTGCTGTTCGAGCCCGAGAACATGAAGAAGCTCAGCAAATGCGGCGTGGCCTT
Organism: Pseudomonas sp. DVZ6; assembly: GCF_024259445.1. Classification (NCBI taxonomy): domain Bacteria; kingdom Pseudomonadati; phylum Pseudomonadota; class Gammaproteobacteria; order Pseudomonadales; family Pseudomonadaceae; genus Pseudomonas; species Pseudomonas sp. DVZ6. Next base: position 89,704 of record NZ_JANCLM010000017.1, on the reverse strand, counting down.
CCTCGACTCGGCCGACGAGATGCTCCCGGCGGTGCTCAACTACATGGGCCTGGACCCAAACAGCAGCAACCCCAAGGACTACCAGAAGGCGGAAGAGAAACTGCTGGCCGTGCGCCCGTACGTGACCTACTTCCACTCCTCGAAGTACATCTCCGATCTCGCCAACGGCGATATCTGCGTGGCCGCCGGTTTCTCCGGCGACGTGTTCCAGGCCAAAGCCCGCGCCGAAGAGGCGAAAAAGGGCGTGAAACTGGCCTACGCCATTCCCAAGGAAGGCGGCAACCTCTGGTTCGATGTGCTGGCGATTCCCAAGGACGCCCGCAACGTCAAGGAGGCCCACGCCTTCATCAACTATTTGCTGAAACCTGAGGTGATCGCCCAGGTCAGTGATTACGTCGGTTACGCCAACCCGAACCCCAAGGCTGGCGACCTGATGGACCAGGCCGTGAGGACTGACGCCGCGGTTTACCCACCGCAGGAAGTGCTGGACAAGATGTTCGTCAACGCCGAGTTGCCACCCAAGGTGCAACGTTTGATGACCCGCAGCTGGACCAAGGTCAAGTCGGGCAAGTAACAATCCAGGCCCGCCAGCGCAGTGGCGGGCACATAAATCTTGTTGGGAGTTTCACTCATGGCAGTTGCCTCCGGTGCCTATAAGAAAGCCCTCGAGGGTGGCCAGCAACCCAAGCAGGTGCTGGTCAAGATCGACCGGGTCACGAAAAAATTCGACGAAACGGTAGCCGTGGACGATGTGTCCCTGGAAATCCGCAAGGGTGAGATCTTCGCCCTGCTGGGTGGCTCCGGGTCCGGCAAATCGACCTTGCTGCGCATGCTGGCCGGCTTCGAGCGTCCGACCGAAGGGCGGATCTTCCTCGATGGCGTCGACATCACCGACATGCCGCCCTACGAGCGGCCGATCAACATGATGTTCCAGTCCTACGCGCTGTTCCCGCACATGACCGTGGCGCAGAACATCGCCTTCGGCCTGCAGCAGGACAAGATGCCCAAGGCCGAGATCGACGCCCGCGTGGCCGAGATGCTCAAGCTGGTGCACATGACCCAGTACGCCAAGCGCAAGCCGCACCAGCTGTCCGGTGGCCAGCGCCAGCGCGTGGCCCTGGCCCGTTCGCTGGCCAAGCGTCCGAAATTGCTGCTGCTCGACGAGCCCATGGGCGCGCTGGACAAGAAGCTGCGCTCGCAGATGCAGCTGGAACTGGTGGAGATCATCGAGCGCGTGGGCGTGACCTGCGTGATGGTGACCCACGACCAGGAAGAGGCCATGACCATGGCCCAGCGCATCGCCATCATGCACCTGGGCTGGATCGCCCAGATTGGCAGCCCGATTGATATCTATGAAACCCCGACCAGCCGCCTGGTCTGCGAGTTCATCGGCAACGTCAACCTGTTCGAAGGCGAAGTGGTCGACGACGCCGAAGGCCATGCGGTCATCGCCAGCCCGGAGCTGGAGCGCAAGATCTACGTCGGCCATGGCGTCACCACCTCGGTCGAGGACAAGCACATCACCTACGCCCTGCGTCCGGAGAAGCTGCTGGTCACCACCGAGCAGCCGACCTGCGAACACAACTGGTCGCGCGGCAAGGTCCACGACATCGCCTACCTCGGCGGTCACTCGGTGTTCTACGTCGAGCTGCCCGGCGGCAAGATCGTCCAGTCGTTCGTTGCCAACGCCGAGCGCCAGGGCACCCGCCCGACCTGGGATGACGAAGTCTACGTGTGGTGGGAAGACGACAGCGGCGTGGTACTGCGGTCATGAAACTTCGCAAGCTCAAGCGAGCCTTCCAGCGCCTTGTTCCCGAGGGGCGGCACCTGGTGATCGGTGTGCCGTTCATCTGGCTGTTCCTGTTCTTCATGCTGCCGTTCTTCATCGTCCTGAAGATCAGCTTCGCCGAAGCTGACGTGGCGATTCCGCCGTACACCGAGATCTATACCTATCTCGAAGGCAAGGTGCAGCTGGTGCTGAACCTGGCCAACTACGGCCTGCTGACCGAGGACGAGCTGTACATCGCGGCTTACCTCGGCTCTTTGAAGGTGGCCTTCTTCAGCACTTTGCTGTGCCTGCTGATTGGCTACCCGATGGCCTACGCCATCTCCAAGGCCAGGAAGGAGTCGCAGACCGTCCTGCTGCTGCTGATCATGATGCCGACCTGGACCGCGATCCTGATCCGCGTCTATGCCTGGATGGGCATCCTCAGCAACAACGGGCTGCTCAACAGCTTCCTGCTGTGGCTGGGCCTGATCGACCAGCCGCTGCAGATCCTCAACACCAACCTGGCGGTGTATATCGGCGTGGTCTATTCGTACCTGCCGTTCATGATCCTGCCGCTGTACGCCAACCTGGTGAAGCACGACGAGAGCCTTCTCGAAGCCGCATCGGACCTGGGTTCGAGCACCTTCAACAGCTTCTGGAAAATCACCGTGCCGCTGTCGAAGAACGGCATCATCGCCGGCTGCATGCTGGTGTTCATCCCGGTGGTGGGCGAGTTCGTCATCCCTGAACTGCTGGGCGGCCCGGAAACCCTGATGATCGGTAAAGTGCTGTGGCAGGAGTTCTTCAACAACCGCGACTGGCCGGTGGCGTCCGCCCTGGCGGTGGTGATGCTGGCGATCCTGATCGTGCCGATCCTGCTGTTCAACCGTAGCCAGGCCAAAGAGATGGAGGGCCGCGCATGAAACGCTTCAGTTTCTCCAAGCTGATGCTGGTGCTCGGCTTGCTGTTCATCTACCTGCCGATGCTGATCCTGGTGATCTACTCTTTCAACGCCTCGAAGCTGGTGACGGTGTGGGGCGGCTGGTCGGTGAAGTGGTACGTCGGCCTGCTCGACAACACCCAGCTGATGGGGTCGGTGATGCGCTCGTTGGAGATCGCCTGCTATACGGCGGTCGCCGCCGTGGCGCTGGGTACCCTGGCGGCTTTCGTGCTGACCCGGGTCACCCGCTTCAAGGGCCGCACCCTGTTCGGAGGCCTGGTCACCGCGCCGCTGGTGATGCCCGAGGTGATCACCGGTCTGTCGCTGCTGCTGCTGTTCGTGGCCATGGCACAGATGATCGGCTGGCCGCAGGAACGGGGCATCGTCACCATCTGGATCGCCCACACCACGTTCTGCGCCGCCTATGTGGCGGTGGTGGTGTCGGCGCGCCTGCGCGAGCTGGACCTGTCCATCGAGGAGGCGGCCATGGACCTGGGCGCCAAGCCGTGGAAGGTGTTCTTCCTGATCACCATCCCGATGATCGCGCCATCGCTGGCGGCGGGTGGCATGATGTCGTTCGCCCTGTCGCTGGATGACCTGGTGCTGGCCAGCTTCGTCTCCGGCCCGGGCTCGACCACCCTGCCGATGGAAGTGTTCTCGGCCGTGCGCCTGGGCGTGAAGCCGGAGATCAACGCCGTGGCCAGCCTGATCCTGCTGTCGGTGTCGTTGGTGACCTTCCTGGTCTGGTACTTCAGCCGCCAGGCCGAAGAGCGTCGCCGCCGGGCGATCCAGCAGGCTATCGAAGAAGGCGCCGCGGCTAACGTCTCGCAGCCGCAGACCCGCCGTCCGGCCCAGGCCGCAGCGCAGGCCTGAGCCAACCCATCGCGGGGCAAGCCCGCTCCCACGCCAATGACCGGCGTGGGAGCGGGCTTGCCCCGCGATCTTTTCAGCCTTGGTCCGGCCAGTACCAGGCCGGTTCATCGAGCATGCCCTGCCCGACGATCCCGGTTTGTCCCAGCGTTTTCTCCAAGTGGATCGAGTTGCAGCCCTCGTCCTCCTCCAGCGCCGCCACCAGCCGGGGCGCGTGCGATACCACCCACACCTGACATTGCTGCGCCGCTCGGCGGATCAGGCGCGCCAGTGCTGGCAACAGGTCCGGGTGCAGGCTGGTTTCCGGCTCGTTGAGCACCATCATGCTCGGCGGGCGCGGCGTGAGCAGGGCAGCCACCAGCAACAGGTAGCGCAAGGTCCCGTCGGACAACTCCGCAGCGCTCAGCGGCCGCAGCAGCCCGGCCTGGTGGAAACGCAGGCCGAACAGGCCGCCAGGCTGGGCGTCGACCGCGAGCCGGGCGCCGGGAAAGGCGTCGCCCACCGCGTCCTGCAGGGCCTGCAGGTCACCGATCTCGTCGATGGTCTGCAGCGCGGCGGCGAGGTCGCGGCCGTCGTGATGCAGCACCGGCGTGCGCGTTCCCAGTCGCGATTGCCGGGCTGGGGCTTCGGCATCGGTACGGAAATGGTCGTAGAAGCGCCAGCTGCGGATCTGCTCGCGCAGATGCGGCACCTCGGGGGAGCCCTGGAGACTGCCGACCTGGTCGAACAGGCTGTCGAATTCGGTCATGTGCTGGTGCAGCACCTGCCATTGGCGACCGTCACGGGCCTTGACCATCCCTGCGTTGCGTTGCACCAGCTGGCTGGAGGGGCGGCACAGGGGGCCGGCCCAGATCGTCTCCTGCTTGATCTGCGGGTCCAGGGCGAACTGCGACCGGCTGGGTTCGGGCAGGCCGAGGCTGATCGCGTAGCCGAAGTCTTCGCTGGCAAAGCCCATCTTCAGGCGCCTGGCCTGCTGGCGTGGCCCGCCCTCCACTGGCACCTCGCCGTTGAGCATGCGCCGGGTGAGCTTCTCGGGGCCGGCCCAGAAGGTCGACTCCAGCCCGCCCTCGGCAGCCAGCGCATTGACCACACCGCCGCGGGCGGTCTCGGCCAGCAGGCGCAAGGCTTTGTACAGGTTGGACTTGCCGCTGCCGTTGGCACCGGTGATCACGTTGAGCCGCCCCAGCGGCATCACCAGCTGGTTGATCGAGCGGTAGTTGGCAATGGCCAGGGTGGTCAGCATCGGCGGTGTCCTTGAGCGTCTGGCTGGCAGTATCGCCGATAGCGCTGTGCTTTGTTGAGCCGACATCGGTGTCGTTTGTCCATCCCTGATCTACGCTTCAAACGCATCCCTCTCACCCTTTGTCGAAGCAAGGAGCCTGCATGACGGTAACGCGTCCGCCGATGGTCGTTTGCCTGGGGCTGCTGTTCATGCTTTCGGGCTGTGGCAAGGAAGAAGCTGCCCCGGTATTGCCCCGGGTCGCGGTGCAACAGGTGCAGCCCACCGACTTTGCCGCCCGGGTCACCTTGACCGGTGACGTGCAGGCGCGGGTGCAGACCGACCTTTCGTTCCGCGTAGGCGGCAAGATCATCGCCCGCGGCGTCGATGTCGGCGACCACGTCAAGGCCAACCAGGTGCTGGCGCGCCTGGATCCGAAGGACCTGCAGAACACCGTTGATTCGGCCAAGGCCGAGGTGTTCGCCGAGCAGGCGCGGGTCACCCAGACCAGCGCCGCGTTCGTGCGCCAACAGAAGCTCCTGCCCAAGGGCTACACCAGCCAGAGTGAGTACGATTCCGCCGAAGCCGCGCTGCGCAGCAGCCAGAGCGCGCTGAAGGCCGCCCAGGCGCAGTTGGCCAACGCCAACGAGCAGCTGAGCTACACGGCGCTGGTGTCCGAAGCCGACGGGGTGATCACCGCGCGCCAGGCCGAGGTTGGCCAGGTGGTGCAGGCGACCATGCCGATCTTCAGCCTGGCGGTCGATGGCGACCGTGACGCGGTGTTCAATGTCTACGAATCGCTGCTGGTGAAGTCCCCCAGTGATGAGGGCGTCGTCGTCAGTTTGCTGGACAACCCGGCGATCAAGGCCGAGGGCCGGGTCCGCGAGATCACTCCGACGGTGTCCGCCGAGAGCGGCACGGTGCAGGTCAAGGTCGCGCTGCGCAACGTGCCGGCGGGCATGCAGTTGGGCTCACCGGTCACGGCCACCGGCAACACTCAGGGCCGGCCCAGCATCGAATTGCCGTGGTCGGCGCTGACCAAGGCGCTGAAGGAGCCGGCGGTGTGGGTGGTGGGCGAGGGCGACAAGGTCGAGTTGCGCAAGGTCCAGGTGGCGCGCTACCTCACCGGCAAGGTGGTGATCGCTGATGGTATCAAGGGCGGCGAGACCGTGGTGGTGGGCGGTGGGCAGTTGCTGCACCCGGGCATGCAGGTCGAGAAGGTCAGCGCCAAGGACGGAGGGGCTGCACCATGAAGCGTCAGTTGCTGATAGTGTCCGCCAGCCTGATGCTCGCTGCCTGCGGGGGCGATGAGGCGCCGCCTGAGGCGATACGCCCGGTGCTGTCGACGCTGGTCGAGCCGCAGGTACAGTCGCAGCTGGGCCGCTTTGCCGGCGCCATCCAGGCCCGCTACGAAAGCACCCTGGGGTTCCGGGTGTCCGGACGCATTGCCCGACGCTGGCTGGATGTCGGCGCCCGGGTAGGCCCTGGCGACACCCTGGCCACCCTCGACCCTACCGACCAGCAAAACCAGCTGCGCGCCGCCGAAGGCGACCTGGCCAAGGTCCAGGCGCAATGGATCAACGCCCAGGCCAATGCCCGCCGCCAGCAGCAGCTGTACGACCGTGGAGTCGGCGCCCAGGCCCAGCTGGACATCGCCCAGACCGACCTGAAGACCACCGGCGCCGCGTTGGAGCAGGCACGCTCGGCGGTCAGCCAGGCCCGCGACCAGCTTGGCTACAGCACCCTGCGCAGTGATCATGCGGCGGTGGTCACCGCCTGGCAGGCCGAGGCGGGGCAGACCGTCAGCGCCGGTCAGGCCGTGGTCACCCTGGCCCGTCCGGACGTCAAGGAGGCGGTGATCGACCTGCCGATTCCGCTCGCCGAACAGTTGAACAAGGACCTCACCTTCACCGTCGCCTCGCAGCTCGACCCAGCCATCAATACCACCGCCACGCTGCGCGAGCTCGAGCCACAGGCCGACGCCACCACCCGTACCCGTCGCGCCCGCTTGACCCTGACCAGCACGCCCGATGCCTTCCACCTGGGCACCGCGGTCAGCGTCACCCTGACCTCGGCGGTGAGCCCGCGCAGCGAGTTGCCGCTGACCGCGCTGCTCGAACGTGACGGCAAGACCCAGGTGTGGGTGGTCGATCCGCAGCAGAAAACCGTGGCCACCCGTGACGTCGCGTTGATCGAGCGTACCGCCGACAGCATCGTCCTGGCCTCCGGCGTGCAGCCCGGCGAGCGCGTGGTGACCGCTGGAGTGAACAGCCTCAAGCCCGGCCAGAAGGTCACCTTCGACGAGGACGCGCAATGAAAGGAAGCTTCAACCTCTCGGAGTGGGCGCTGAAGCACCAGTCCTTCGTCTGGTACCTGATGTTCGTCGGCCTGCTGATGGGGATCTTCTCCTACTTCAACCTCGGCCGTGAGGAAGACCCGTCCTTTACCATCAAGACCATGGTCATCCAGACCCGCTGGCCCGGCGCCACCCAGGACGAGACCCTGTATCAGGTCACCGACCGCATCGAGAAGAAGCTCGAAGAGCTCGATTCGCTCGACTATGTGAAAAGCTATACCCGCCCGGGCGAATCCACGGTCTACGTCTACCTGCGCGACACCACCAAGGCCAAGGACATCCCCGAGATCTGGTACCAGGTGCGCAAGAAGATCCAGGACATCCGCGGACAGTTCCCCGCAGGCATCCAGGGGCCCGCCTTCAACGATGAGTTCGGTGACGTGTTCGGTTCGATCTACGCCTTCACCGCCGACGGCCTCACCCTGCGCCAGCTGCGCGACTATGTCGAGGTGGCGCGGGCCGAAGTGCGCGAAGTGCCCAATATCGGCAAGGTCGAGCTGATCGGTACCCAGGACGAAGTGCTGTACCTGAATTTCTCCACCCGCAAGCTGGCCGCGCTGGGCATCGACCAGGGCCAGGCCATGCAGGCCCTGCAGCAGCAGAACGCGGTGACCCCGGCCGGGGTGATCGAGGCCGGGCCCGAGCGCATCTCGGTGCGCACCACCGGGCAGTTCGCCTCGGAGAAGGACCTGCAGACGGTGAACCTGCGCATCAACGACCGCTTCTTCCGCCTGGCCGACATCGCCGATATCGAGCGCGGCTATGTCGATCCGCCGTCGCCGATGTTCCGCTTCAACGGCCAGACCGCCATCGGCCTGGCGATCGGCATGAAGGCCGGCGCCAACATCGAGGTGTTCGGCGCGGCCCTGAAGGCGCGGATGGACCGCGTCGTCCGCGACCTGCCGGTGGGCGTTGGCGTGCACAACGTGTCCGACCAGGCGGTGGTGGTCAAGCAGGCGGTCGGCGGCTTCACCAGCGCGTTGTTCGAAGCCGTGGTGATCGTCCTGGCGGTGAGCTTCGTCAGCCTCGGCATCCGCGCGGGGCTGGTGGTGGCCTGCTCGATCCCGCTGGTGCTGGCCATGGTCTTCGTGTTCATGGAATACAGCGACATCACCATGCAGCGGATCTCGCTTGGTGCGCTGATCATCGCCCTGGGCCTGCTGGTGGATGACGCGATGATCACCGTCGAGGTGATGGTCACGCGCCTGGAGATGGGCGAGACCAAGGAGCAGGCGGCCACCTTCGCCTACACCTCCACGGCGTTCCCCATGCTCACCGGCACCCTGGTGACGGTGGCCGGCTTCGTGCCGATCGGTCTTAATGCCAGCTCCGCGGGCGAGTACACCTACACCCTGTTCGCGGTGATCGCCGTGGCCTTGCTGGTGTCCTGGGTGGTGGCGGTGTTCTTCGCACCGGTGCTGGGTGTGCACATTCTCAGCAGCAGCAAGCTCAAGGCGCACGAGGCCGAGCCCGGGCGTGTCGGCCGGGCATTCGAGGGCGGGTTGCTGTGGTGCATGCGCCACCGCTGGCTGACCATCATCGGCACGGTGCTGCTGTTCGCCCTGTCGATCTTCAGCATGCGTTTCGTGCAGAACCAGTTCTTCCCGTCGTCGGACCGGCCGGAGATCCTGGTCGACCTGAACCTGCCGCAGAACGCCTCGATCGAGGAAACGCGCAAGGTCGTCGACCGCCTGGAGGCGAGGATCAAGGACGACCCGGACCTAGTGCGCTGGAGTACCTACATCGGCCAGGGCGCGATTCGCTTCTACCTGCCCCTCGACCAGCAGTTGCAGAACCCGTACTACGCCCAGCTGGTGATCGTCAGCAAGGGCTTCGAGGAGCGCGCAGGCATGATGGAGCGCCTGCAGAAGCTGCTGCACGAGGAGTTCGTCGGTATCGGTACCAACGTCCAGTCGCTGGAGATGGGTCCACCGGTGGGCCGGCCGATCCAGTACCGGGTCAGCGGCAAGGACATCGACCAGGTGCGCCGGCATGCCATCGAGCTGGCGACCCTGCTCGACAGCAACGAACACATCGGCGAGATGATCTACGACTGGAACGAGCCCGGCAAGGTGCTGCGCATCGAGATCGCCCAGGACAAGGCGCGCCAGCTGGGCCTGTCGTCCGAGGACGTGGCCAATGTGATGAACAGCATCGTCAGCGGCGTGCCGGTCACCCAGGTCAACGACAACATCTACCTGGTCAACGTGGTGGCCCGCGCCGAGGACAGCGAACGCGGCTCGCCGGATACCTTGCAGAACCTGCAGATCGTCACGCCCAGCGGCGCCTCGATCCCGCTGCTGGCCTTCGCCACCGTGCGCTACGAGCAGGAGCAGCCGCTGGTGTGGCGCCGCGACCGCAAGCCGACCATCACCATCAAGGCCTCGGTGGTCGGTGACATCCAGCCCACCGACCTGGTGGCCGAACTCAAGCCCGGCATCGATGACTTCGCCGGCAAGCTGCCGGTGGGCTACGACGTGGCCACCGGTGGTACGGTGGAAGAGAGCGCCAAGGCCCAGGGGCCGATCGCCGCCGTGATCCCGCTGATGCTGTTCCTGATGGCGACCTTCCTGATGATCCAGCTGCACAGCGTGCAGAAGCTGTTCCTGGTGGTCAGCGTCGCGCCCCTGGGGCTGATCGGCGTGGTGCTGGCATTGGTGCCCACGGGCACGCCGATGGGCTTTGTGGCGATCCTCGGGATTCTTGCCCTGGCCGGTATCATCATCCGCAACTCGGTGATCCTGGTGACCCAGATCGACGAGTTCGAGGAGCAGGGCTATTCGCCCTGGGATGCGGTGGTGGAGGCGACCAATCACCGCCGTCGGCCGATCCTGCTGACGGCGGCGGCGGCGAGCCTGGGCATGATCCCGATCGCCCGGGAAGTGTTCTGGGGGCCGATGGCCTACGCCATGATTGGCGGCATCATCAGTGCAACGCTGCTGACGCTGCTGTTCCTGCCGGCGCTGTATGTGGCCTGGTACAAGATCCGCGAGCCCGAGGACAAAACTCCGCGACCACATTGACCCTTGTAGGAGCGGCCTTGTGCCGCGATGGGCTGCGTAGCAGCCCCAGGATCTGGGCATCTTGCAGAATTGTCGGGGCTGCTGCGCAGCCCATCGCGGCGCAAGGCCGCTCCTACAGGGTATCTACCTAAAGTTGGTTATATAAACATTCTTAAACAGTATTTTTAAGAATATCCGCGCCTCACTACTATTGCCTTCAAGCCAGGCGCTAATCCCCTTCAAACCTCTGCCCGGCACCCTTACTCACAGGAGAACGAGCATGAGTGCATCTCTGCGCAGCATCGACGGTCAGGACGAAGCCACCATTCTGCGTGAAATCCAGAGCGCGCTGCGCGACCTGCGCTTCGGCGCGGTGGAGATCACCGTGCACAACGCCCAGGTGGTGCAGATCGAACGCAAGGAGAAGTTCCGCCTGCAGCAGCCCGGCAACAAGTCCGGCTGACACCGCATCACTTCAAAAACTAGAAAAATGCCAATCGGGAGCTTCACCATGTCCATCCGCCGTTATGCGCTTGCCGCCCTGGCCAGTGCCGTTTTTGCCGGTTCCGCGATCGCCAAGGACTACGAACTGCTGAACGTGTCCTATGACCCGACCCGCGAGCTGTACCAGCAGTACAACGCCGAGTTCATCAAGCACTGGCAAGCCGCTCACCCGGGCGACAAGGTGAAGATCCAGCAGTCCCACGGTGGTTCGGGCAAGCAGGGGCGCGCGGTGATCGACGGCCTGCGCGCCGATGTGGTGACCCTGGCCCTGGCCGGCGACATCGACGAGATCGCCAAGCTCGGCAAGACCCTGCCGGAGGACTGGCAGAAGCGCCTGCCGGACGCCAGCACCCCCTATACCTCGACCATCGTGTTCCTGGTGCGCAAGGGCAACCCGAAAGGCATCAAGGACTGGGGCGACCTGATCAAGAAGGACGTCTCGGTCATCACCCCCAACCCGAAAACCTCCGGCGGCGCCCGCTGGAACTTCCTCGCCGCCTGGGCCTATGGCCTCAAGGCCGGCGGCAATGAAGACAAGGCCAAGGCCTACGTGCAGGAGCTGTTCAAGCACGTGCCGGTGCTCGATACCGGTGCCCGTGGCTCGACCATCACCTTCGTCAACAACGGCCAGGGCGATGTGTTGCTGGCCTGGGAGAACGAGGCCTTCCTGGCGCTGAAGGAGGACGGCGGCGCCGACAAGTTCGAGATCGTCGTGCCTTCGCTGTCGATCCTGGCCGAGCCACCGGTGGCGGTGGTCGACAAGAACGCCGAGAAGAAGGGCAACGAAAAGATCGCCGAGGAATACCTCAAGCACCTGTACAGCCCGGCTGGCCAGAAGATCGCCGCAGAAAACTTCTACCGTCCGCGTGACGCCAAGGTCGCCGCCGAATTCGGCAAGCAGTTCCCGAAACTGGACCTGGTGACCATCGACAAGGACTTCGGGGGCTGGAAGACTGCACAGCCGAAGTTCTTCAATGATGGTGGGGTGTTCGACCAGATCTATCAGGCACAGTAAACGCCAGGGAAAAGCGGGGCCGCTGTGCGGCCCTTTCGCGGCGCAAGGCCGCTCCTACAGGAGATCGCGTGCTGTTGTAGGAGCGGCCTTGTGCCGCGAAAGGGCTGCGCAGCAGCCCCGGGATTCAGAAGCTAGCACCAGCCCGGGAGCCTTTCCGGGCTTCGTGCGTTCAACCAGGGACCTTTATGTCACGTCGCATTTCCCCCGTCATACCCGGCTTCGGGCTGACGCTGGGCTACACCTTGGTGTACCTCAGCCTGATCGTGCTGATACCGCTGGCGGCCATGTTCATCCATGCCTCGCAGCTCACCTGGGAGCAGTTCTGGAATATCGTCAGCGCGCCACGGGTCATCGCCGCGCTGAAACTGAGTTTCGGCACCGCCCTGTTCGCCGCCATCATCAACGGTGTGATCGGCACCCTGCTGGCCTGGGTGCTGGTGCGCTATACCTTCCCCGGGCGCAAGATCATCGATGCGATGATCGACCTGCCGTTCGCCTTGCCCACTGCCGTCGCCGGCATCGCCCTGACCGCCCTGTACGCTCCGGCGGGCTGGGTCGGCCAGTTCGCCACCGACCTCGGCTTCAAAATCGCCTACACCCCCCTGGGCATCACCCTGGCGCTGACCTTCGTCACCCTGCCGTTCGTGGTGCGTACGGTGCAGCCGGTGCTGGCCGACATCCCACGTGAAGTGGAAGAGGCCGCCGCCTGCCTGGGTGCGAAGCCCTTGCAGGTGTTCCGTCATGTGCTGGCGCCGGCTTTGCTGCCAGCCTGGCTGACCGGTTTCGCCCTGGCCTTCGCCCGGGGCGTGGGCGAGTACGGTTCGGTGATCTTCATCGCCGGCAACATGCCGATGAAGACCGAGATCCTGCCGTTGCTGATCATGGTCAAGCTCGACCAGTACGACTACACCGGCGCCACCGCCATCGGCGTGCTGATGCTGGTGGTTTCCTTCATCCTGCTGCTGCTGATCAACCTGCTGCAGCGACGCATCGAAACCCCTTGAAGGAGGCCGGCAATGTCTAGTCAACCCATGAGCGCAACCGCCGCCGCCAACGCCGCCCGACGCAGCAGCGCCACCTCGCGCCGGGTGCTGATCACCCTGGCCTGGATCGTCTTCGCGCTGTTCCTGGCGCTGCCGCTGGTGATCGTGGTGTCGCAGGCGCTGAAGAACGGCTTCGGCACGTTCTTCGAAGCGATCTTCGAGGCCGACGCGTTGTCGGCATTGAAGCTGACCCTGCTGGCCGTGGCCATCTCGGTGCCGCTGAACCTGGTGTTCGGCGTGTCCGCCGCCTGGTGCGTGAGCAAGTACACGTTCCGCGGCAAGAGCGTGCTGGTAACCCTGATCGACCTGCCGTTCTCGGTGTCACCGGTGATCGCCGGCCTGGTCTACGTGCTGATGTTCGGCGCGCAAGGCCTGTTCGGGCCGTGGCTGCAGGATCACGATATCCAGATCGTCTTCGCCCTGCCGGGCATCGTCCTGGCGACCATCTTCGTCACCGTGCCGTTTGTCGCCCGTGAACTGATCCCGCTGATGCAGGAGCAGGGCACGCAAGAAGAGGAGGCCGCGCGCCTGCTCGGCGCCAACGGCTGGCAGATGTTCTGGCACGTCACCCTGCCGAACATCAAATGGGGCCTGATCTACGGCGTGGTGCTGTGCACCGCCCGGGCCATGGGCGAGTTCGGCGCGGTGTCGGTGGTGTCGGGCCATATCCGCGGCGTCACCAACACCTTGCCGCTGCACGTGGAGATCCTCTACAACGAGTACAACCACGTCGCGGCCTTCAGCGTGGCCAGCCTGCTGCTGATCCTGGCGCTCTTCATCCTGCTGCTCAAGCAGTGGAGCGAGAACCGTATTAACCGCCTGCGCCACAGCGCCGCGGAGGAATGATTCATGTCGATCGAAGTTCGTAACGTCAGCAAGCGCTTCAACAGCTTCCAGGCCCTGGACAACATCAACCTGGATATCCACAGCGGCGAGCTGGTGGCTCTGCTCGGCCCGTCCGGCTGCGGCAAGACCACCCTTTTGCGCATCATCGCCGGCCTCGAGACCCCGGACAACGGCAGCATCGTGTTCCACGGCGAGGACGTGTCCGGCCATGATGTGCGCGATCGTAACGTCGGTTTCGTGTTCCAGCACTACGCGTTGTTCCGCCACATGAGCGTGTTCGACAACGTCGCCTTCGGCCTGCGCATGAAGCCCAAGGGCGAGCGCCCGAGCGAGAGCAAGATCGCCGAGAAGGTCCATGAACTGTTGAACATGGTCCAGCTCGACTGGTTGTCCGACCGCTACCCCGAGCAGCTGTCCGGTGGCCAGCGCCAGCGTATCGCCCTGGCCCGTGCCCTGGCGGTGGAGCCCAAGGTACTGCTGCTCGACGAGCCGTTCGGGGCGCTGGATGCCAAGGTGCGCAAGGAGCTGCGCCGTTGGCTGGCGCGGCTGCACGAGGACATCAACCTGACCTCGGTGTTCGTCACCCACGACCAGGAAGAGGCCATGGAAGTCGCCGACCGCATCGTGGTGATGAACAAGGGCGTGATCGAGCAGATCGGTTCGCCCGGCGAGGTGTACGAGAAACCGGCCAACGACTTCGTCTATCACTTCCTTGGCGATTCCAACCGCCTGGCGCTGAGCGAAGGGCACCACGTGCTGTTCCGTCCGCACGAGGTGTCGCTGTCGCGCCATGAGACTGAGGGGCATCATGCCGCCGAAGTGCGTGATATCCGTCCGCTGGGTGCGACCACGCGGGTGACGCTGAAGGTGGAAGGGCAGAGCGAGCTGATCGAGGCCGAGGTGGTCAAGGATCACGACAGCCTCACCGGGCTGGCGCGGGGGGAGACGTTGTTCTTCCGGCCGAAGGTGTGGCAGAAGGTGGCGGATATCTGAGCCGGCGCTTGTGATGGTAAACCCGGGCATGGTCCCGGGTTTTTTATTGCCTGCGAGATTGCCGGGGCTGCTGCGCAGCCCATCGCGGCACAAGGCCGCTCCTACAGGGCACCGCGATCTCTTGTGTAGGAGCGGCCTTGTGCCGCGATCGAGGGCGAAGCCCTCGCGGTGAATTGATGCCTTGAACGAATATTTTGAATGCCTATAAGGCATCATTCTTGAGCTGTTCTGCGGCAGGCCGCGAACGACGCGGGCTATGGACAGACCATGAAAATCATTATTCCATCAAGGTCTAATTTTAAGTTTAAACATTTCTTTATGAGCTAAGCACCTGGCACCGATGATTCAGCCACACACCTGAATCAAGAACCCCAGGAGTTTTAGCAATGGGCAATGTCCAGACGGCCGTCAGGGCCTACGACCAGCCATGGCGCCCGGCATCGGGTGACCTGGTCGAGCTCGGACGCACGCTGCGCCTGCCGCTGGGCCAGTTGCGCCTGCAACGCACGCCGGTCAGCGGCCTCAAGCGTCGCGACAAGCTGGTGCTGGGCCTGCTGGTGCTGGTGCTGCACGGCGCGGCGGCGTACTGGGTCAGCCACCAGCCGACCCCTGAGCTGCCGGTCATCCCGCCGAAGATTCCGCCCATGACCATCGAGTTCGCCGCGCCCGCACCACCGGTAGTCGAGCCGCCGCCACCGGCCCCTGTGGTCCAGCCGCCGCCACCGCCACCAGTGGTCGACGAACTGGCTGCCAAGCCCGCGCCCAAGCCGGTCCCGAAACCCAAGCCAGTGCCCAAGCCCGTGGCCAAGCCGCAGCCCAAGCCAGTCGAGGCGCCACCGCCGACACCGGTTGCCGCGCCAGCACCCCCGGCGCCGGCACCTGCGCCAGTGACCCCGGCCTCGGCTAACGCCGCGTACCTGAAGAATCCGGCGCCGGAGTATCCGCAGATGGCCCAGCGCCGTGGCTGGGAAGGCACCGTGCTGCTGCGCGTGGAAGTGCTGCCCAGTGGCAAGCCAGGGCAGATCCAGATCCAGAAGAGCAGTGGCCGCGACGCCCTGGACGCCGCCGCGCTGGCCGCGGTGAAGCGCTGGAGCTTCGTCCCGGCCAAGCAGGGCGACGTGGCCCAGGTGGGCTGGGTCAGCGTACCGATCGATTTCAAGCTTCGTTAACTTGCGACCGCATACAGGAAGGACTTCATCATGAGCTTGTTGGCATCTCCCCTCGAATCCGTTGAAAGCGCGGTCATCTGGCTGCTGGTCGGTTTCTCTGTCGCCACCTGGGCGCTGGCCCTGGTCAAGGTCGTGCAGTTCGTGCGCCTGAAGAACCAGGACAAACGCTTCCACCAGCAGTTCTGGGCCGCGTCCAGCCTCGACTCCGCCGCCGAGCCCGCCCACGATCTGCCCGGCCCGGCTGCCCGTGTCGCCCAGGCGGGCTTTGCGGCGATCGCGGTTGGCGAGCCAGGCCAGGCCAGTGACCTCAGCCAGGCCATCAACCACCAGGATCGCCTGGAGCGCGCCCTGCGCCAGCAGATCGTCCGCGAGCGCCGTTCGCTGGAGACCGGCCTGGCAGTGGTGGCCAGTATCGGCAGCACCTCGCCGTTCATCGGCCTGTTCGGCACCGTGTGGGGCATCATGGAGGCGCTCAAGGGCATCAGCGCGGCGGGCTCGGCGAGCCTGGAAACCGTGGCCGGCCCGATCGGCGCGGCGCTGGTCGCCACCGGCGTGGGTATCGCCGTCGCGGTGCCGGCGGTGCTGGTCTACAACTACTTCCTCCGTCGTCTCAAGCTGACCGCCGCCGACCTGGACGACTTTGCCCACGACTTCTACAGCCTGGCGCAGAAGAGTGCCTTCCGCGTGCTGGTGCACCCGACGGCGCACAGGCCGCAGGCCGGTTTCACCCAGCCGGTGAAGGAGGCCTCCTGAGATGGCTTTCTCGACCCAGGACAGCGATGAAGTGTTGAGTGAAATCAACGTCACGCCATTGGTGGACGTCATGCTGGTGTTGTTGGTGGTGTTCATCGTCACCGCGCCATTGCTGACCAATGCCATCCCGATCAACCTGCCCAAGACCGAGGCCGTCGCCCCGGTGGAGCAGAAGGCCCCGCTGGTGGTGAGCATCGACGGCAGCGGCAAGCTGTTCATCAACAAGGACGAGATCCAGGCCGACTTGCTGGAGACCAACCTCAAGGCTGCCAAGGACAAGGACGCCGAGCTGCGTGTGCAGCTGCAGGCCGACGATGGTGTGAACTACGGCGAGGTCGCCCGCGCGATGGCGGCGATCGAGCGTGCCGGGATCAGCAAGCTGGCGGTGATCACCGCCCGCTGACCGGCGATACCCTCTTCAGGCAAGTGCTTAGGGGCCATTTTCCTTGGCAGGGGATGGCCCTTTTTTTATGCCCGCTGAAAGCCATGCATACCCCTGTAGGAGCGGCCTTGTGCCGCGAAAGGGCCGCAAAGCGGCCCCAATGTATTGGCGACATGCACAGATCGCGGGGCCGCTACGCAGCCCTTTCGCGGCACAAGGCCGCTCCTACAGGGGAGAGGCGCAGGGCTCGAACACTGTGGCTTTGAATTTATAGTTATTAATAAATAGCTTCTTATTCCTTTACGAATATAACCCCCTCCCTATACTTGCACCCAAGCACGCAAACTTCCGGAGGCGTCCCCATGCGCAATGAGTCGATTCGTTACCTGATTGTGCCGGGCTGGCAAGGATCGCCAGACAACCATTGGCAGAGTCACTGGCAGCGCAGCCTGCCCAACAGCGCCCGGGTCGAGCAGCATGACTGGCTGACCCCGCAGCGGCGCGACTGGGTCCAGGCGCTGGAGCAGGCGATTGCCGCCGAACGCTCGCCGGTGATTCTCATTGCCCACAGTCTGGGCTGTGTCACGGTCGCCCATTGGGCCGCCCAGGCCAGCCCCGAGCTGCTGCGCCGGGTGCGCGGTGCGCTGCTGGTGGCGCCGGCAGATGTCGAACGGCCGACCTGCGCACCGGCCTTGCGCAATTTCGCGCCGATTCCACTGCAGGCCTTGCCGTTCCCCAGCCAGGTGGTCAGCTCCGACAACGACCCGGCGGTGAGCGTGCCGCGTGCGCTGTACCTGGCCCAGGCCTGGGGCGCCGAGGCCGGGCTGCTGGCCGACGCCGGACATATCAACGTCAAGTCGGGCCATGAGCGTTGGGAACAGGGTTTTGCCTACCTCTACCGCTTGCAGGCCCGTATCGATCAGCGCGCGCTGCGCCGCGCCTGATCCGCCGGTTTTCATCGAACGAATCGAATCCCCGGCCGCCTGCGGCCGGGGCGGGAGCATTCCATGACATTCCACACTGCTTTCGGCCAGCCGCTGCTGACCTTCCCCGAGCTGGACAAGAGCCCGTTGAGCATCCGCGCCAAGGCGCTGGTGTTCGTCGATCCGCGTTCCCAGTCGCTGCGCCAGGCCTTGGAGCGATTGGCGCCACAACCGCTGCCGGTGCTGATCCGTGGCGAAACCGGCACCGGCAAGGAGCTCCTGGCCCGGCAGATCCATCGCGCCAGTGACCGCGGCGGGTTGTTCGTGTCGGTCAACTGCGCTGCCATCAGCCCGACCTACGCCGATGCCGAATTGTTCGGCTACAGCGCCGGCAGCCAGGGCGGCACCGCCAGCAGTCGAGCCGGCTGGTTCGGCTCGGCCAACGGCGGCACGCTGTACCTGGACGAGATCGCCGACCTGCCCCTGGCGATCCAGGGCAAGCTGCTGGCGGCCCTGGAGAACCGCGAGGTAACCCGGGTCGGCGCCGCCCAGCCACAGGCGGTCGATGTGCGGCTGGTGGCCGCTTCCAGCATCGACCTGGCCCAGGCCGTGCGCGCCGGGCGCTTCAACGAGCGGCTCTACCATTACCTGCACGAGGGTGAGCTCGAGCTGCCGGCATTGCGTGATCGGGTCGGCGATATCCTGCCGCTGGCCGAGTACTTCGTCGGCATCTACAGCGTGCGCCTGGATCGGCCGCTGCCCCTGATCAGCGAGGCAGCCCAGCAGGCGCTGGAGGCCCATGCCTGGCCGGGCAATACCCGTGAACTGGAGAACGTCATCCATTTTGCCCTGCTGGTCAGTGATGGTGAGGAAATTCTCCCGGCGCACCTCGACCTTCCGGATACCGCACCCTTGGCCAGCCTGGCTCGCCAGCTAGCGCAACTGGGTGCCAGTCGGGAGCCGCAAACCCTGGCCGACCTGCGCGGGCTGCTGGGCGCAGCCTTGGCGCAATTGGGCGAATCCGCGCCGTAGAGCTGTGCCTGGCCGCTCATAAGCAAAGGCCGTGATGGCTATTTGTTTTTGGAATAAGCAGCTAATCAAAAGATATTGTTACGGAATAAAAAATCTCGGTATTGTCCGTTTACGCCCACCCGAACGGATGGGCACCCGACTCGCCATCTGCGATGGCCCAGCTTTAGAACAAGGATCACCATGAAAAAGACCCTGCTGACCACCGCCCTGGCCGCCGCCCTGTCGTTTGCTGGCCTGGCCAATGCCGCCGAGAAACTGGTGGTCGCCGCCACGCCCGTGCCGCATGCCGAAATCCTCGAACTGATCAAGCCGACCCTGGCCAAGGAAGGCGTGGACCTGCAGATCAAGGTCTTCACCGACTATGTCCAACCCAACGTGCAGGTCGACCAGAAGCGCCTGGATGCCAACTACTTCCAGACCCTGCCGTACCTGAAGAACTTCAACGAAGGCAAGGGCACCCACCTGGAAACCGTGATCGGCGTGCACGTCGAGCCGTTCGGTGGCTACTCGAAGAAGGTCAAGAGCCTGGCCGAGCTGAAGGACGGCGCCACCGTCGCCATCCCCAACGAAGGCAGCAACAGCGGCCGCGCCCTGCTTCTGCTGCAGAAGGCTGGCCTGATCACCCTGAAGGATCCGAAGAACGCCCTGGCCACGCCGAAAGACATCGCCGAGAACCCGAAGAAGCTCAAGTTCCGCGAGCTGGAATCGGCCATGCTGCCGCGTGTGCTGGATCAGGTCGACCTGGACATGATCAACACCAACTACGCTCTTGAAGCCGGCCTGAACCCGGCCAAGGACGCCCTGGTGATCGAAGGCAGCGACTCGCCTTACGTTAACTTCCTGGTCGCCCGCCCGGACAACAAGGACAGCGAGGCTATCCAGAAGTTGGCCAAGGCGCTGACCAGCCCGGAGGTGAAGGCGTTCATCGAGAAGAAATACAGCGGTGCGGTACTGCCGGCGTTCTGATACGCGGCCTGGTACGAAAAACGCCGGCGCATTTTGCGTCGGCGTTTTTGTTTGGGCTGGCTTGAAGAGAGCTCGGCAGGTCCGGCCCTATCGCGGGGCAAGCCCGCTCCCACGCAGCCCGCTCCCGCAAAAGTGGGGGGCGCTTGTGGGAGCGGGCTTGCCCCGCGATGGTGTTTTCAGCGCTGACTGGCCAGCGCCCGGCGCAGGGCCAGGAGCCACAGCAGTTGTTCATTCGAGGCAGGCAAGCAGGGGCTGTTCATCGTTGTCTTCCTTGTTGAGTGTGATGGGCCGTGCAAGTCACAGTTTGAAACCCCTTGGAGGGTGATTTATTCGGAAAGATCCGTATGTCATGAAGGAAATTTCCGAACGTCACGAAGCGGTGATATAGATATGCAATAAAGATATTTATAAAAATGTTTTTATACCTTTAGAGTCTAGGAATCGTGCTTACCGGCACAGCGCCACTATTCGTGAAACGACGCCGAGCCACCCTCGTGCCGATCCTGGACCTGCCCCATGCCGTACCTTCGTGACCTCGTGTCGAGGCCCCTTCCATGAGCTTCGACACCGCTTTCATGCTTAGCACACTGCCGGCCTTCTTCAAGGCCGTTGGTGTCACCCTGCAAGTCGGGGCGATCGCCATCGTCACCTCGCTGCTGGTGGCCCTGCTCAACGCGACGATCCTGGTGCTGCGCACGCCGTACCTGTGGCGCCTGGTCAAGGGCTACGTGGAACTGGCCCGCAACACACCGCTGCTGATCCAGCTGTTCTTCGTCTATTTCGCCTTGCCCGGCCTGGGCGTGAAAGTGTCGGGCTTTGCCGCCGCGATCATCACCATGACCTTCATGGGCGGTGCCTATCTCACCGAGGTGCTGCGCGCCGGGGTCGAGGCCGTGCCGCGGGCGCAGCTGGAGTCCGGGCGCTCCATAGGGCTCTCCGAGGGCCAGTTGCTGCGCCATGTGATCCTGCCCCAGGCCGGCATCCTCAGCCTGCCGGCGCTGTTCGCCAACTTCATCTTCCTGCTCAAGGAGACCACCGTGGTGTCGGCGGTGGCGGTGCCGGAGATCCTCTACACCACCAAGAACTACATCGCCCTGTTCTACAAGACCTACGAAATGCTCGCCGTGCTGACCCTGCTCTGCGTGCTGATCTTCCTGCCGCTGTCGCTGCTGCTGCGCTACCTGGAACGGAGGCTGCAACATGGCCAGTTCGGGCATTGAGCTGCTGCTGGTTTCGCTGCCGCAACTGGCCACGGGCGCGGGGCAGACGCTGGCAATCTCGGCGCTGAGCATTCTGCTCGCGACCCTGGGCGGTGTGCTCTACGGCGTGCTGGCGACCCTCGGCAACCGTTGGCTGAACATCCTGCTGCAGGTGTACCTGGAGCTGTTCCGTGCGATCCCGGTGCTGGTCTGGCTGTACCTGGTGTTCTTCGGCTTGCCGATCTTCTTCGGCCTGAGCATCCCCAGCTTCTGGTGCGCGGTGCTGGTGCTGGGCCTGTGGGGGGCCAGCGAGGTCGGCGAGGTGGTGCGCGGCGCCTTGCAGTCGCTGCCACGCGGGCAGCGCGAGGCGGGGTTGTCGATCGGCCTGGGCGGCTGGCAGCTGTATGGCTACGTGCTGCTGCCCCAGGCACTCAAGCGCATGACCCCGCCAACCATCAACATCTACACGCGGATCATCAAGACCAGCTCGCTGGCGGTGCTGATCGGCGTGGTCGAAGTGATCAAGGCGGGCCAGCAGATCATCGAGCGCACCTACGAGTCGGTGCTGATCTACGGCGCGCTGTTGCTGTTCTTCTTTCTTGTCTGCTATCCGCTGTCGGCCGCCTCCCGCGTGCTGGAGCGTCGCTGGGCCCACGCATGAATCCATTGATCGAATTCCAAGGCTTCAACAAGTTCTTCGGCCAGCACCAGGTGCTCGCGGACGTCGACCTCAAGGTCCAGGCCGGCGAGGTGGTGGTGATCCTCGGCCCCAGCGGCTGCGGCAAGAGCACCCTGCTGCGCTGCCTCAACGGCCTGGAGGAGGCCCAGGGCGGCAGCCTGCGCCTCGACGGCCAGGAGCTGCTCGGCCCCGGCACCGACTGGCGCCAGGTGCGCCAGCGGGTCGGCATGGTGTTCCAGAGCTACCACCTGTTCGGCCACATGAGCGTGATCGACAACCTGCTGCTGGGCCCGCTGAAGGTGCAGAAGCGCGAACGCCGCGAGGCCCAGGCCCAGGCCGAGGCGCTGTTGGCCCGGGTAGGCCTGCTGGACAAGCGCGACGCCTTTCCCCGCCAGCTTTCCGGTGGCCAGCAGCAACGCATCGCCATCGTCCGCTCGCTGTGCATGAACCCCCAGGTGATGCTGTTCGACGAGGTCACCGCCGCCCTCGACCCGGAAATGGTCAAGGAAGTGCTGCAGGTGATCCAGGGCCTGGCCCGCGAAGGCATGACCCTGCTCATCGTCACCCACGAAATGGCCTTCGCCCGCGCGGTGGCCGATCGCATCGTGTTCATGGAGGCCGGCAGGATCCTTGAACAGAACCACCCTGAGCGCTTCTTCACCCAACCGCAGACCGCACGCGCGCAGCAGTTCCTGGAGAAATTCTCGTTCGTCGAAAGCCTGCCCAAGACACTGCACAAGGAACTGTCATGAAGACTGCCCCGTTCGCCAAACTGCTCGCTCCACTGCTTGGCCTGGCCCTGCTGGTCGGCTGCAACAAGTCCGAAGACCCGGCCAAGCCCGCCGCGGCCTCGCCGGCCACCAGCTACCTGGAAACCATCAAGGCCCGCGACAAGCTGATCGTCGGCGTGTTCACCGACAAGCCACCGTTCGGCTTCGTCGATGAAAGCGGCCGCTACGTGGGCTTTGACACCGACATCGGCCGCCGCTTCGCCAAGGACCTGCTGGGCGATGAAAGCAAGGTCGAGTTCGTCGCCGTCGAGCCCGCCAGCCGCATTCCGTTCCTGCAGAGCGACAAGGTCGACTTGATCCTCGCCAACATGACCGTCACCCCCGAGCGCAAGGACGCGGTGGACTTCACCAACCCCAACCTGCGCGTGGCGGTGCAGGCCATCGTCGCCGACGGCAGCCCGGTACAGAAGCTCGACGACCTGGCCGACAAGACCATCATCGTCACCACCGGCACCACCGCCGATATCTGGCTGACCAAGAATCACCCGGACTGGAAGCTGCTCAAGTTCGAGAAGAACACCGAGTCGCTGGCCGCCCTGGCCAATGGTCGTGGCGATGCCTATGCCCAGGACAACCTGATCCTGTTCAGCTGGGCCAAGCAGAACCCGGGCTACCGCGTGCTGCCGCAGCTGCTGGGCGACGAGGCGCCGATTGCTCCGGCAGTGAAGAAGGGCAACACCGAGTTGCGTGACTGGGTGAACAGCGAGCTGGCCAAGCTGGGCGAGGAGAAATTCCTGCTCAAGCTGTACGACCAGTACGTGCGCAAGGAATTGAGCGACGACACCAAGCCTGAGAGCGTCATCGTCGAAGGCGGCAAGTGGCAGGGTTGAGCCTCGTCTGCTGATCGCGGGACAAGCCCACAACTGGCAAAGGTCAAGCGTGGGAGCGGGCTTGCCCCCACAGATGGCAAAGGTCATGCGTGGGAGCGGGCTTGCCCCCACAGGTGGCAAAGGTCGTACGTGGGAGCGGGCTTACCCCCACAGGTGGCAAAGGTCGTGCGTGGGAGCGGGCTTGCCCCACGATGGGATGAATCAATCAGCCGGCACCAGCCGCAACGTACTCTGCGCCGGAATCACCCCCATCCGAGCCTTGTGATAGCGCCCCTCGATATAGTCCTCGGCCTGATCGCCGTAATGCCGGTCGAACGGCACGCCACTCTGCCCGACCGGGTTGATGGTCAACGCGGCGCCTGCGTCGGCAAAGTCGATCACCCGACGGGTGGAAGGCCCATAGGTGACCGGCCAGGGCGCCGGGCCGATCTTCGCCGACAGGTTGTTCGGCACCTCGTGGGTGCCGGGGGCGGCGAACGGGCCGACATTGAACAGCAGGTTGAGCGGCTTCTTCACCCCCAGCGGATGGTTGTGGGTGAGGGTGTGGGCCTTGCCCCATTGCCAGCTGGCCGGATCCTTGCCGAACGTCTCGCGCAGGTGCTTGAGGCTGCGTTGCCAGGCCTGGCGCACGATGGCGCCACGGTCGGTGCGTTCGCTGGCGCCGCGCTGGTTCCACCAGGGCGATGTCGGGTCCGCGGCAAGGCGCGGCAGGGCGGCGTCGATGGCGCGGGTGCTGATCAGCACCGGGAACCAGGTGTCGCCCAGCTCGTCGTGCAGGGCGGCGAACGCCAGTTCGTAGAGGAACTGGTTGAACAGCGTGGCACTGGTGGAGTCCAGCGGATAATCACCGCGCCAGGCAGCCAACTGCTCGACCAGCTCCTTCTCCTCGTCGCCCTGGGCGATATTGCGCAAGGTGCCGAGCAGCGGCGCCAGGGTGCGCGGGCCATAGTCGGTGCTGGTGTCCAGTTGCAGGGCCTGGCTGTTCTGGGTGTCCCACTTGATGTCCGGGTCGCTCAGCTGGCGATCGAGCTGACGACCGCGATCGGCCAGGTTGTAGTAGCCGGGCACGGGGATTGCGCCGGGCGGCTGGTAGTTGGCCGAGACGATGTAGCCGCTCGCCGGATTCTCCTGCTGCGGGTTGGCGCTGAACGGGTAGAAGCCCGGCTTGGCGGCCTGGCCGCTGGCGCCATCGAGAATGAACGCCGGGTTGACGCCGTCCGGGCGGATCGGCAGGCGCGCCGCTGCCCACCAGCCAATGTCACCCCGGGCGTTGGCCCATACCAGGTTCAATCCAGGCGCCTGGACCTTGGCCGCCGCCTCGCGCATCTTGCCCAGGGTGTCGGCGCGGTTGATCTGGTAGAAGCCTTCGAGAATCGGGTTGTCGGTTTCCAGGAACGCCCACCACATGGCGATGGGCGTCGGGCCTGCGGTATCGCCGAGCACGCTGTTGACGATCGGCCCGTGGGGCGAGCGGCGCAGAGTGATGCTGGCAGGTTCCGCGCCCTTGACCGCGATCTTCTGCTCGGTCTTTTCCAGTGGCTGCCAGCGGCCATCGACCATCACCTGCTCGGGATCCTGCGGATGGGTCCGCTCCGCGATCAGGTCGACGTCGTCGTTCTGGAACATGGTCAGGCTCCAGCCGAAGTCGCGATTGTGGCCGAGCAGGGCGAACGGGTTGAGTGCCTGGAAGTAGCCATACAGGTTGAACCCCGGCGCCGACAGCTCCGCCTCGTACCAGATTGCCGGCACGGCAAAGCTGATATGCGGGTCGCCCGCCAGCAGCGGCCGGCCACTGCGGGTGCGGCTGCCGGCCACGGCCCAGGCGTTGCTGCCCTCGAACTGCGGGATGCCGGCGTCGCCCAGGGCGTCGTGACTCAGCCGCGCCAGCTGCTCGAGGCTGCGCCAGTCGGCGGCGGCCAGGGGCGTGGCCACGGCGCCGTCGGGCTGCCAGTCGAGGTCGAAGATCTTCAGGTATTCGGGGCCGAGCTGGTCGCGGATGTAGGTCAGCGCAGGGTCGGTACGGAATGCCGCGGCGAAGCTGTAGGCGAGGTAGCCGGCGATGCTCAGGGTGTCCTCGGCGGTGAAGGGGCGTGGCGGGATGCCGAGCAGGTCGAACTCCATCGGTTTGGGGTGGCCGGCCTGCCACTGGTTGATGCCGTCCAGGTACGCCTGCAGCGCCTGCCAGGCCGGCGACTGGCGGTCCTGGCGCTGCGCCATCAGGGCCGCCTGGTCGCGGATGCGCAGGCTGCGGAACAGGGTGTCGGTGGGCAGCAGCTTGTCGCCCAGCACTTCGGCCAGTTCACCGCGGGCCAGGCGGCGCATGATCTCCATCTGGAACAGGCGGTCCTGGGCATGCACGTAGCCCAGGGCGCGGTACAGGTCCTGCTCGTTCTGCGCCTGCAAGTGCGGCACGCCGCGGGCATCGAAGCGCACGCTGACCGGCGCCTGCAACCCGCCGACGGCCACCTCGCCGTCACGTTGCGGTTGTTTGCCTTGCACGTACCAGTAACCGGTGCCTGCGGCGGCCACGGCGATCACCACCGCCAGCAAGGTCAGGCTGCGCTTCATCGAGACTCCTTGTACGTTCGAGCGAAAAATGTGCGCCGATCATCGGCGGATGCGCGAACTGAGCATAGCCCCGGAAGGCACTTTCATGCCCCTCGGTAAAAAACAGCGTGGGCGCGTCATTCGGTCCAGGGGCAATAGCAGCCGACGGCCAGGGTATTGGATGCCTGCACCCGGCGGCCTTCATTTAGCGCCGTGAGGATCGGCTCGATGAAACTGTTACTGGAGTTGCACACCGCGCCTTCGCTGTAGGGGCCGAAGTAGGCGAGGTTACCGTCGCGGTCCCAGATCGCCACGGCGGGGGTGGCTGGCAGCTGCTCGCTGCCGGGCAGGCTGGCCAGGGGCTTGAGCGCGGCGAGGTTGGCCGGCAACTGGCCGTGGCTGCCCGGGCGCTGCACGACATGGAAGCTGACGCCCTGCGGCGCGAAGTGCTCGACCAGTTCGCCCAGGTGCTGCTGGTTGCCGACGTTGCAGGGGCAGGCCGGGTCCCAGAAGTGCACCACGCGGATCGGGCCCGGGCCTGCCAGCTCGGGGGGCAGGCGCAGTTGGCTGCCGTCGAAGAAGGTGGTCTGGTTGTCGAAGGTGCGCAGGTAGCGGGACTGGAAGCTGTCGTAGGCCCACCAGAGGACGGTGGCGCAGAGTAGCAGTACAAGGAGTGTGAGAAGTCGCTTCGCCATGGGGGCCTTGGCGCGATTTGCGTGGGAGCGGGCTTGCCCCGCGATGGCGCCTGTGAGTCTGGCGCTGCCATCGCGGGGCAAGCCCGCTCCCACGAGGTCGCATTGTTCGTCGGAGGGAGGAGCCAAGCTTGCCATGACGCAGCCCAGAGCTGAATATCGCAGATCAATACTTGCTGCACACTGGATGTACCGATGCCCGCCAGCTTCAATCCCGACCCGCTGCGTACCAGCCTGTCGCCCCTCGTCGATCGCCAGCCATTGTCCGCCCAGGGCCAGGCCTACCAGCGCTTCTACGGCCTGGATCTGCCCGCGCGCAGTTGGCTGGGTGGCTTCCAGGTGGCGGGCTTCGATCTGGTCGGCCAGCTCTGGCTGCCGGAGCAACCGGTGGCGACATTGTTCCTGCTGCACGGCTATTACGATCACATGGGCCTGTACCGGCATGTGATCGCGTGGGCATTGGGCCAGGGCTACGCGGTGATCGGTTGCGACCTGCCCGGCCATGGCCTGTCCAGCGGCGAGCGTGCCAGCATCGATGATTTCGGCATCTACCAGCAGGTGCTCGATGCGCTGTTTGAGCAGGCC
Organism: Pseudomonas sp. DVZ6; assembly: GCF_024259445.1. Lineage (NCBI taxonomy): Bacteria > Pseudomonadati > Pseudomonadota > Gammaproteobacteria > Pseudomonadales > Pseudomonadaceae > Pseudomonas > Pseudomonas sp. DVZ6. The sequence goes on along the minus strand of NZ_JANCLM010000017.1, from coordinate 62,600 downwards.
CGTCTGCTGGAACTGCCGCGACCCTGGCATCTGTGTGGACAGAGCACCGGCGGGGCGATCGCGGTTGATCACCTGTTGCATCAGGGCGAGCGCAGCCCGGTCGACGGCCAGGTGATCTTGCTGGCGCCCCTGGTGCGCCCGCGTGCCTGGCACTGGTCGAAACTGAGCTATCGGGTGCTGCGCCACTTCGTCAACGGCATCGAGCGGCGTTTCAGTGAAAACACCAATGACCCGGCCTTCCTGCCCTTTCTCGAGGCCGATCCGCTGCAGCCACGGCGCCTGCCGACCGCCTGGGTCGGGGCGCTGATGAAGTGGGTCCGGCGTATCGAAGCTGCGCCGCGCAGCACACGCCAGCCCCTGATCGTGCAGGGCGAGGCGGACGGCACGGTGGACTGGCCCTACAACCTCAAGGTGCTCAAGGCCAAGTTCGCCGAGCCGCAGATCCTCATGCTGCCCGAGGCGCGGCATCACCTGGCCAACGAGCTGCCCGGCATTCGCCAGCGCTACTTCGACTTCATCGGCCAGCGCCTGGGTTGATCACTTCAGCTCGGCGGCGTTCTGGCCCACGGCCAGAGCCGCGCGTACCGCGGCCACTGCCGCCTTGTAGTAGGCCTGGCCGTCGGGGGACTCAGCGAAGGTGGCAAATTGCTCCAGCTCGGCGTCCGACAGGTCGCGATAGACGTACAGCAGGGTGTTGTTCAGGTCTTCGCCGACCTGGTTCATCAGGCGTTGGCGCTGGCCATCGAGCAGATTCTGCGCCTGGCCGCCGCCGAACAGGCCGGGCAGCATCGAACTCAGGCTGTCGGCCGCCACCCCGGCGATTGCCAGGCTGACCTCGGCGCCGGCTTCGCGGGCCGGCAGGGCCTGGGCCAGGTGGCCGACGATCAGCAGGCGGTTGTCGCTGGCCTGGACCTTCGGCAGGCCCTTGGCGTTCTTCGCCAGCTGGTCCTTGCGCGTGGCCAGCAGCTCGGCGGCCACCACCTTGCGCCCCAGTGGCGACTGGAAGAACGCCAGGGCCGGCGAGGGGTTCGCCAGGTTGGCCCGCAGCTGCGCCTGGGCCCGGCGGTCCATGGCCTGGGCCTGGAAGCGCTGGTTGCTGTTGTTGACCAGCGCCTGGTAGACGGCAGGCGGCAGGCTGTTGCGGTAGCGCTGCTGGGCGGCGCTCACGGCATCGTTGAAATGGGCGCGCTGGTCGGGCCAGCCGGCGGCCTTGTACAGCTGATCGAGGCTGTCTGCCCAGACAGGCATGGTGCAGATCATCAGCAGAAGCAGGGAAAACAGACGGCGCATTCAGGACTCCTGTCGGCAGGCCGCTATTGTCCTAGGCGTGGCGGGGCTTTGTCGAGTCGCCAGCGGCGCTTCCTGACCAAGTGGCGCTGTGCGAGCGATTAGCGAATGGCTATGATGCGCCATGCACACTCCTTTCGAACATCCTCTGCTGTCGACGATCGTCGACGACCTGGCCACCCGTGGCTGGTCGCAGCAACCTCTCTTCCTGCCCGACGAGCTGTCGCGCGCGCTGGCGGCCGAATGCCGTCGCCGTCACGCCGAAGGCGAGCTCAACCCTGCCAGCATTGGTCGCGGTGCCGCGCAGGAGATCCGCGAGGCGATCCGTGGCGACCAGATCCAGTGGCTCGACCCCGGCGAGTCGGCGGTCTGCGACCGCTACCTGGGCGCGATGGACAGCCTGCGCCAGGCCATCAATCAGGGCTTGTTCCTGGGGCTGGAGGACTTCGAATGTCATTTTGCCCTGTATCCGCCGGGGGCTTTCTACAAGCGTCATCTCGACCGTTTCCGTGACGACGACCGGCGCATGGTGTCGGCCGTGTTCTACCTCAATGAAGGCTGGCAGCCGGAGGATGGCGGGCAGCTGCGGATGTTCCTGCAGGACGGTGTCGAACACGACGTGCAGCCGGTGGCGGGCAGCCTGGTGGTGTTCCTGTCGGGTGAAGTGCCGCACGAAGTGCTCCCGGCCGGGCGTGAGCGCCTGTCGTTGACCGGCTGGTTCCGGCGCCGTGGCAATGACCCGTTCTGAGCGGCCGAAGGTGCTGGTCAGCGCCTGCCTGCTGGGCCAGCCGGTGCGTTATGACGGGCGTGCCAGCGGCCATCCCGACATCTTGCAGCGCTGGCAGGCCGAAGGCCGGGTGGTGCCGCTGTGCCCGGAGGTGGCCGGTGGCTTGCCGACGCCGCGACCGCCTGCGGAGATTCCGGGCGGGCAGGGCGGCCAGGTACTGGATGGGCAGGCACAGGTGCTGACGGTGACCGGCGACGATGTCAGCGAGGCGTTTCTGGCCGGGGCCCGACTGGCGCTGGAGCTGGTGCGCCGGCATGGCATCCGTGTGGCGGTGCTCAAGTCCGGCAGCCCGTCGTGTGGCAACCTGCAGACCTATGACGGCAGCTTCAGCGGTGTAAAGGTGGCGGGGGAAGGGGTGACCACGGCCTTGCTGCGTAGAGAAGGGGTGCAGGTGTTCAGCGAGCTGGAGCTGGAAGACGCGCAGCGAGCGTTGCTTGGTCCCCACCTGTAGGAGCGGCCTCGTGCCGCGAAAGGGCCGCAAAGCGGCCCCGGCTATCTCTGCGTCAACACTGCAATCCTGGGGCTGCTACGCAGCCCTTTCCGGCCGGTCCGACGCCTCGGCAAGGCCGCTCCTACAGGTCGGTGCAGACCTGCATTGTTAGCATTACTATTGTTCGGCGCTAGTCTCGCGCGCAGCCGTAAGCCATTTGCTTTCCAGCTCAGCCAACCGCCCATCGTCTTTGATCCGCTGCAGGGCATTGGTCACCGCCGTCTCGAAGGCTGGATTACCCTTCTGGTACGGGATCACCAGTTTCTGGTTGGCCGGGGTACGAATGGCGTCGAGCTTATCGCTCAGTTTGGCGTCTTGCTGGTTGAAGGTCATGTCGAACTTGCCGCTCTCCACCCCAGGAAGCACCTCTTCGGCGGCGATCTCGACGAACTCGGCCCGCACATCCAGCTCCTTGGCCAGGGCCTGGCCCAACTCGATCTCGAAGCCGGTCAGGTGTTCGTTCTCCTTGAACGCATAGGGTGGCGCGTCGCCAAGCACGGCGATGCGCAGTTCGCCACGGTCATTGATTTCGTCGATCAGTTCGGCCTGGGCCAGTGGGCTGAACAGTACCGCCAGCAGAATGCCAATGGTCAAACGCATGAGTGCCCCTTTCTTGTTCGGCAGATGAAGTGCATTCGCCGTGGCTTTCTCGTCTGCCCCGGTCGAACGCAGCCTATGACCTCCAGGTCGCGGCAAGGTTTTCTTCTGCCCTGAAATATTTCTGTCCCTGTTTTTGAACCTCTGCCGGCCGAGCTGGACTATGGTGAAGTACCGCCGTACTTCGTTTAAGTGATAGCGGTCAATTGAAGTGAATCACAGGAGAAGTGAATGAAAAGCCTATTTTCGCGTGGTGCCGTCGCCGGTCTGCTGATGGGGGCGTCGGTGTTCGCCAGTGCCGCGGATGCCCTGAAGAGCGAGCAGCCACCGGAAGGCGCCAAGGTCTTCATCGTTTCGCCCGCCGACGGGGCCACGGTCGACAAGACCTTCACCGTCAAGTTCGGCATCGAAGGCATGGACCTCAAGCCTGCGGGTGACCAGACCCCGCACTCTGGCCATCACCACCTGCTGGTGGACGTGGACAAGGCCCCCCTGGCCGACCAGCCGCTGCCCACCAGCCTGATGCCGGAGAACAACGCGCCGTTGCCGGCAGGTCCGCAAGTGCTGCACTTCGGCAAGGCGCAGACCGAGGCGAGCATCACTCTCACGCCGGGCAAGCACACCCTGCAACTGGTGCTGGGTGACAAGTACCACGTGCCGTTCAAGCCGAGCGTCGAGTCGCAGAAGATCACCGTCAACGTGAAATAACCCACTGCGCCATCGCCGGCAGGCCAGCTTGCCGGCGATAAGGTCATTGCAGGCCGTTTCAGAACTGCGAGCCAACCACTTCCTGCGCCACGCCCAGAAAAGCCGCCGGCAACCGCGCCTGGCGCCGCTCCTTCAGGCAATACAGGTACTCGTGCATCACCGGCGCATCCTCCAGCACCAGCACCCGTAGCTCCGGGTTATGCGGCACCTCGTGGCGGGCAATGATGCTGATGCCGATGTTGCGTAGCACCGCCTCGCGTATTGATTCGCGGCTGCCGATCTCTAGTTGCGCTCCAGCCTTCACGTTGGCCTCCTGCATCATCTGCTCGGTCAGCTTGCGCGTGGTCGAGCCCTGCTCGCGCATCAGCAGGCAATGCCCGGCCACCACGTCGATGGACACCGCCTGACGCTGGGCCAGCGGATGATTGCGGTGCACCGCCACCACCAGCGGGTCGGTGCCCAGCACCCGGCGCACCAGGCGCGCATCCTCGAGCAGTTGTGAGGACGCGGCGATATCCACCCGGTAATCCTCGAGCATCTCCAGCACCTGCTGCGAGTTGCCGATTTCCACTGCCACTTCCACCTGGGGCAGGCGCTCGCGGAAGATCTTCACCAGGTCGAGGATGTAGTAGGGCGCCGTGGCGGCGATGCGCAGGCTGCCCTGGGCCTGACCGCTGTTGCGCAGCTCGAACTCGATGTCGGCCTCCTGCTGCAGCAGTGCCTTGACCATCGGCAGCAGGCGCACGCCTTCCTCGCTCAGCACCAGGCGCCGGCCACCGCGGTAGAACAGCTCGACGTTGTATTGGCCTTCGAGATTGCGAATCTGCGTGGTCACCGTCGGCTGGCTGAGCCCGAGCTTCTTCGCCGCCAGGGTGATGCTGCCCAGACGGGCCACCATGTAGAAGGCTTTGAGCTCGGCGCTCAGCATTGTGGATAACCTCTGTTCTGCGCTGCGTGCGCCTATTTGCGCAGCAGGCGCAAGCCGTTGAACACCACCAGCAGGCTCACGCCCATGTCGGCGAACACCGCCATCCACATGGTGGCCATGCCGGCAAAGGTGATTGCCAGGAAGATCGCCTTGATCCCCAGGGCCAGCACGATGTTCTGGGTGAGGATCGCCGCGCTTTGGCGCGACAGCCTGACGAACGCCGGGATTTTGCGCAAGTCATCGTCCATCAGCGCCACGTCGGCGGTCTCGATGGCGGTGTCGGTGCCGGCGGCGGCCATGGCGAAGCCGATTTCGGCACGGGCCAGGGCCGGTGCGTCGTTGATGCCGTCTCCGACCATGCCGACCCGGTGGCCCTCGCCGTACAGGCGCTCGATGCTGGCCAGCTTGTCCGCCGGCAGCAGGTTGCCCTCGGCGCGATCGATCCCCACCTGGGCGGCGATGGCCTGGGCGGTGTGGGGATTGTCGCCGGTCAGCATGACAGTCTTGATGCCCAGCGCGTGCAGTTCGGCGATGGCCTGGCGGCTGCTGTCCTTGACCGTATCAGCCACGGCGAACAGCGCCAGCGGGCCGGAGCGGTCGAGCAACAGCACCACGGTCTTGCCCTGGCGCTCCAGCACATCGAGCTGCGCTTCAAGCTCCGGGGAGCACAGGCCGAGCTCTTCCACCAGGCGATGGTTGCCCAGGTGGTAGGTCTGGCCCTCGATATCACCGCGCACACCGCGACCGGCCAGGGCGGCGAAATCGCTGACCTCGCTCAAGGTCAGGCTCTGGTCCTTGGCAAACAGGGCGATGGCACCGGACACCGGGTGATCGGAGCGGGCAGCCAGGCTGGCGGCCAAGGCCTGGGCCCGGCCTTCGAACAGCGGGTCGAGTACCTTGCTGTCGGTCTGCACCGGCTTGCCGTGGGTGATGGTGCCGGTCTTGTCCAGGGCGAGGAAGTCCAGCTTGCGCCCGCCTTCGAGGTACACGCCGCCCTTGATCAGGATGCCCTTGCGCGCCGCTGCCGCCAGGCCGCTGACGATGGTCACCGGGGTCGAGATCACCAGCGCGCACGGGCAGGCCACCACCAGCAGCACCAGGGCGCGGTAGATCCAGTCGAACCAGGCGCCGGCCATGAACAGCGGTGGGATCACCGCCACGGCCAGGGCCACGGCGAACACTACCGGGGTGTAGATGCGCGAGAACTGGTCTACGAAGCGCTGGGTCGGCGCACGGGCGCCCTGGGCCTCCTCGACGGCCTTGATGATCCGCGCCAGGGTCGACTGGCCGGCGGCGGCGGTGACGCGGTACTCCAGGGCGCCGGCCTGGTTGATGGTGCCGGCGAACAGCTTGTCGCCCACGGCCTTCTCGACCGGCAGGCTCTCGCCAGTAATCGGCGCCTGGTCGACGCTGGACTGGCCACTGACCACCTCGCCATCCAGGCCGATACGCTCGCCCGGACGCACCCGCACCAGGGTGCCGATCGGCACCTCGCGCACGTCGAGCTCGCGCCACTGGCCGTCAGCCTGCTGCACGGTGGCCAGGTCCGGCGCCAGTTGCATCAAGCCGCCAATGGCATTGCGCGCGCGATCCAGCGAGCGTGCCTCGATCAGCTCGGCGATGGTGAACAGCACCATGACCATGGCCGCTTCCGGCCACTGGCCGATCAGCACGGCGCCGGTCACGGCGATGCTCATCAGGGCATTGATGTTGAGGTTGTGGTTCTTCAGGGCGATCCAGCCCTTCTTGTAGGTGCCCAGGCCGCAGCCGAGGATCGCCGCCAATGCCAGGGCGGCAACCACCCACTCCGGCGCCTTGCCGGAGAAGTGCACGATTTCTGCGGCGATCGCCGCGATACCCGACAAGGCCAGCGGCCACCAGCGGGTCTTGGCTGCCTGCGGCGCAACGGCGCTGCCGTCGTCCTCGGCGGCCAGCGGCTCGGCCTTCATGCCCAGGCTGTCGATGGCCCGCTCGATCTCGGCGGTGCCGGCCAGCGTGTGGCGCACGCCGAGCACGCGGTTGATCAGGTTGAACTCCAGTTGCTCGATGCCGGCCAGCTTGCCCAGCTTGTCCTGGATCAGCGTCTGTTCGGTAGGGCAGTCCATGGCCTCGATGCGAAAGCGGCTGAGCTGCGCCTGGGCGCTGGCCTTTTCGGTCAGCTGCACCAGGGCCGGGGCAGCCTTGCTGGAGCAGCAGCTGTGGGCGTGGGGCTCGTGGCCATGCGCGTGGTCATGCTTGTGGTCGGGGCTGACAGGCTGGTTCATGGAATCATCCTTAACTGAGCACTGGCCTCTGCAGTTATCCGCAGAGTGGGTTGTTGCCAAGTGAACACCCTGTAGCCACTATAGGGTCAAGCCCTCTGCTGGAGATTTGCCATGAAGATCGGAGAACTGGCCAAGGCCACCGACTGCGCCGTGGAGACCATCCGCTATTACGAACGCGAGCAACTACTGCCCGAGCCCGCCCGCAGCGACGGCAACTATCGGCTCTACACCCAGGCCCATGTCGAACGGCTGACCTTCATCCGCAACTGCCGCACCCTGGACATGACTCTCGATGAAATCCGCAGCCTGTTGGGCCTGCGCGACAGCCCCGACGGCTCATGCGGCAGCGTCAATGCGCTGATCGACGCGCATATCGAGCATGTGCAGGCGAGGATCGACGGGCTGGTGGCGCTGCAGGCGCAGCTGGTGGAATTGAGGCAGCAGTGCAATGCGCAGGGGGCGGAGTGCGCGATTCTGCAGCAGCTGGAAACCAATGGGGCGGTGACGGTGCCGGAGACCGAGCATTCCCATGTGGGGCGCAGTCACGGGCATTGATGCCAAAAGCATCGCGGGGCAAGCCCGCTCCCACGCCGGCTGTGTATAACCTGCGTGGGAGCGGGCTTGCCCCGCGATTGCGTCAGCTCAGGCGATGAAGATCTGTCAGACCGCCATCGGCGCCGTCATCGGCGCATGGTGCTCGTAGCCTTCCAGCCAGAAGTCGCTCGGTTCGATCTTCTCCAGCCACTCCGGCTCGTACCTGCCGGTTTCGGCAAATGCCGGCACGCGGTCGCTGATCACCAGCTTCGGCGCGGCCAGCGGTTCGCGTTTCATCTGCTCGCCCAGCATGTCCAGGTGGTTCTCGTACACATGGGCGTCGCCGATGAAGTAGGTGAACCAGCGCGGGGTGTAGCCGGTCAGGCGGCCGAACAGCGACAGCAGCGCCGCGCCTTCGGTGAGGTTGAACGGCGTGCCCAGGCCCAGGTCGTTGGAGCGGATGTAGAGGGTCAGGGAAATTTCCTTGGTCTCGACATTCGGGTGGAACTGGTACAGCAGGTGGCACGGCGGCAGGGCCATTTCATCCAGTTGGGCGCAGTTCCAGCCGTGGAACAGGATGCGGCGGCTGCCCGGGTCGTTGGCGATGGTGTCCAGGCACTGGCGCACCTGGTCGATGGCCTTGTACAGGATGACGAACGCCTGGCCGTCCTCTTCGTCCTGGGCGATGCGGCGAAAACCTGCCTGCTCGGCCATCTCGATGGCTGCCGGGTTGCTCAGCGGGATGCGCTTGTAGCCCGGCCACTGGCGCCACTGCACGCCGTAGATCTCGCCGAGGTCGTCATGGCCCTGGCGGAACGGGTTGGCCAGCCACTGGGCGTTCTCGTTGGCGTTCTGGTCCCAGACCTTGCAGCCCAGCTCGCGGAACTCGCCGGCGTTCTTCACGCCGCGCAAAAAGCCCACCATCTCACCGATCGCCGACTTGAACGCCAGCTTGCGCGTGGTGATGGCCGGGAAGCCTTTCTGCAGGTCGAACTTGAGCATGGCGCCCGGCAGGCTGATGGTGCGGATGCCGGTGCGGTTTTCCTGCAGCGTGCCGTTGTCGATGACGTCACGGACCAGATCTAGATACTGTTTCATGGCTTACCTGTAGCAAAAACGGCAGGGAATCACCCCTGCCGTGGAAATCAGACGGTGGCCTTGGCCGACGGTTTACGGTTGTAGGCCCACCAGATCAGGAAGATGCCGCCGACGACCATCGGCACGCAGAGCAACTGACCCATGGTCAACCAGCCGAAGGCGATGTAGCCCAGCTGGGCGTCGGGTACCCGCACGAACTCCACGATGAAGCGGAAGATGCCGTAGAACAGCGCGAACATGCCGGAAACGGCCATGGTCGGGCGCGGCTTGCGCGAGTACAGCCAAAGGATGACAAATAATGCCACACCTTCGAGGGCGAACTGATACAGCTGCGACGGGTGACGCGGCAGCTGGGCCGGGTCGCTGAACGGCGGGAACACCATTGCCCACGGCACGTCGGTGGCCTTGCCCCACAGTTCGGCGTTGATGAAGTTGCCGATACGCCCGGCGCCCAGGCCGATCGGCACCAGCGGCGCGACGAAGTCCATCAGCTCGAAGAACGACTTGTTGTTGCGCTTGCCGAACCACAGCGCGGCCAGCATCACACCGATGAAACCGCCGTGGAACGACATGCCGCCTTTCCACACTTCGAAGATCAAGGTCGGGTTGGCCAGGTACTGATGCAGATCGTAGAACAGCACGTAGCCCAGGCGCCCGCCGACGATCACCCCCATCGACAGCCAGAACACCAGGTCGGAGAGTTTCTCGCGGCTCCAGGTCGGGTCGAAGCGGTTCAACCGGCGCGAGGCCAGCAGCCAGGCGCCGCCGATGCCGATCAGGTACATCAGGCCGTACCAGTGGATTTTCAGTGGACCGAGGGCCACGGCCACCGGGTCGATCTGCGGGTAAGGCAGCATTGTCTTTCCTCTAGGTTCAGATAAGGAAGCTGAGTCCGACGCAGAACAGCAGCGCGGCGAACAGGCGCTTGAGCACACGCGGCGACAGCTTGTGCGCCAGACGCGCGCCGTAGCGGGCGAAGAACATGCTGGTGGCCGCGATGCCGACCAGCGCCGGAAGGTAGACGTAGCCCAGGCTGTGGGCCGGCAGGTGTTCCTCGTGCCAGCCCAGCCAGATGAAGCCCAGGGCACTGGCCAGGGCGATCGGCAGGCCGCAGGCCGACGAGGTGGCCACCGCCTGCTGCATGGGCAGGCTGCGCCAGGTGAGGAACGGCACGGTCAGCGAACCGCCACCGATGCCGAAGATCGCCGAGGCCCAGCCGATCACCCCGCCGGCGGCGGTCAACCCAGGCTTTGCGGGGATGCCGCGGCTGGCCTTGGGCTTGAGGTCCAGGGCCATCTGCGCGGCGATCACCAGGGCGAACACGCCGATGATCTTCTGCAGCATCGGACCCTGGATCAGCGAGGCGGTCTTGGCCCCGACCAGCGCGCCGAGCAGGATGCCCACGGTCATCCAGGCGAAGATCGGCCATTGCACCGCGCCCTTGCGCTGGTGCTCGCGCACGGCATTGATCGAGGTGAAGACGATGGTCGCCAGCGACGTGCCGACCGCCAGGTGAGTCAGCACCGAAGGGTCAAAGCCCTGCAGGGTGAAGCTGAACACCAGCACCGGCACGATAATGATGCCGCCACCGACGCCGAACAGCCCGGCCAGCACCCCGGCGCAGGCGCCCAACAGCAGATAGAGAGCGAATTCCATTCGTGGCCCCAGTGGAAAACAATCCGGCATGGTAACGGAAGCCAAGCCCGGCGCTCTAGTGAACTCTGTGTCAGATGATGGATAGCGGTCGGCGGCGCGGGTAGAGTGGCCGAAAACACAGGGGACAACCTATGTGCCTGATCGTATTCGCCTGGCGGCCGGGGACGGCCCGGCCGCTGATCGTCGCAGCCAACCGCGACGAGTTCTATGCCCGGCCAACCCAGGCCCTGGCCGCCTGGGAGGATGCCCCAGGCGTGCATGCCGGACGCGACCTGGAGGCTGGCGGAACCTGGCTTGGCGTGGGGCCGAACGGGCGCTTCGCCGCGCTGACCAACATCCGCGACCCGCGCCAGCCACCGGGGCCGCGCTCACGGGGCGAGCTGGTGGCGGCGTACCTGCAGGGCGAACTGGGGGTCGAGGCCTACCTGGACCAGGTGGCCAGCCGCAGCGAGCAGTACTCGGGGTTCAACCTGTTGGTGGGCGATGGCGGGCGGCTGGGCTACTTGCATGCCCGCGAGGCCGCGCCGCGCTTGCTGGAGCCTGGTGTCTACGGGCTGTCGAATGCCGGGCTGGATACGCCGTGGCCGAAGCTGGTCAAGGCGCGCAGTGGGCTTGAGGGATTGCTCGAGGCCGCCGATCCGCAACGGCTATTGGCCCTGCTGGGCGATGCGCAGCCCGCGCCGGACGGCGAGTTGCCGGAGACCGGCGTGGGGCTTGCCACCGAAAGGCTGCTGTCGAGCGTGTTCATCGCCAGCCAGAACTATGGGACGCGGGCGAGCACGGTGCTGATCGTCGATGACCAGGGGCGGCGGCAGATGGTCGAGCGCAGTTTCGGACCGTATGGTGGGCACTTGGGCGAGGTGGATATAGACGTTTGAATGCAGGGGGCGCTTTGCGCCCCTTTCGCGGCACAAGGCCGCTCCTACAGGGGGCGCGTATGATTTGTAGGAGCGGCCTTGCGCCGCGAAAGGGCTGCGCAGCAGCCCCAGCGATTCAGCCTGCCAGCACTGCCGGCTCATCCTCCTCGAACCCCCGCGAAGCCCGCCCGACCAGCAGCGGATCCGGCGCATGCGCCACGCTGTGGTCCTTGCCCGGATAATCCAGCGAATGCAGGAAGTGGCGAATGCAGTTGATCCGCGCCCGCTTCTTGTCGTCCGACTTGATCACCGTCCATGGCGCATCGGCGGTGTCAGTATGGAAGAACATCGCCTCCTTGGCCGCGGTGTAGTCCTCCCACTTGTCCAGCGACTTGATGTCGATGGGCGACAGCTTCCAGTGCTTGAGTGGATCGTCACGACGGGAGATGAAGCGGCGCAACTGCTCCTCGCGGTTCACCGAGAACCAGAACTTGAACAGCAGGATGCCGCTGTTGCACAGCATGCGCTCCAGATCCGGCGCCTGACGCATGAACTCCAGGTATTGCAGGGGCGAGCAGAAGTCCATGACCTTCTCGACCCCGGCGCGGTTGTACCAGGAGCGGTCAAAGAACACCATTTCACCGGCTGTGGGCAGGTGCTGGACATAGCGCTGGAAGTACCACTGGCCCTTCTCCTGCTCGGAGGGCTTCTCCAGTGCAACGATGCGCGCGCCGCGCGGGTTCAGGTGCTCCATGAAGCGCTTGATGGTGCCGCCCTTGCCGGCGGCGTCACGGCCCTCGAACAGCACGACGATGCGCTGGCCGGTTTCCTTCACCCAGTTCTGCACCTTGAGCAGCTCGATCTGCAGGTCATGCTTGGCCTTCTCGTAGTCCTGGCGGCGCATGCGCGTGCGGTAGGGGTAGTTGGCCGGCAGGCGGGCCGAGGTGCTGTCTTCGTTGCTGCCTTTGCGGGCATTGGCCACTTCCAGGGCGGCGGGCTGCTGGCTGACCTGGGTGATGGTCTCTTGCGCGGCGGTGCTGGTGGCCGGCTTGCGCTGGCGTGGGCGACGAGGGCGAGGGGCTGGCTTGGGGCTGCTGTCGGCCTCGGCGGGCGCTGGCAGGAGGAGGGTGGCGGATTCTTCGCTCATGGAGGTCCTTGCGGGGGTCGGTCGAATGTCCACCTTCCATCCTATGCAGGCGCGAAGGGAGGCATTTTGATATCGATCAACCAGGGGCGAAGGATTCCTGGGGTAAAACTGAAGACAACAAAAAACCCGCACTAGGCGGGTTTTTTGTGTCGCTTCGGGTAACTTTGCAACCACCAGAAGCTTGAAGGTGGTGCCCAGAGACGGAGTCGAACCGCCGACACGAGGATTTTCAATCCTCTGCTCTACCGACTGAGCTATCTGGGCGACGGGGTGAATTAAATAGATTTTCTCAGAGGCCGTCAACGACTTTTTCAAAAAAATTTAAATTAATTCCGTCGCTTACGATTCGTGGGTCAATTCGAGGGCGGAACGTAGCCTTCGGCCTGGGCGTAATCCTCACCGGCGAAGAACTTGTCCATCTCGGCCTGGATGAATTTGCGGTCCTCGGCATTCATCATGTTCAGGCGCTTCTCGTTGATCAGCATGGTCTGGTGGTCCTGCCACTCCTTCCAGGCCTTCTGCGAGATGTTTTCGAAGATGTCCTGGCCCTTGGCGCCGGGATAGGGCGGGCGGTCCAGGCCGGGGAGTTCTTCGTTGTACTTGCGGCACTTCACGGTGCGGGTCATGGCTTCTCTCCTGCAATCAATTCGTCGGCCGCGCGTTGCAGCAGCTTCTTGACCGGGGCGGCGAGGCCCAGGCGCGGCGGGGTGGCGAGGTTATACCAGAGCCAGTCGGGCTCGGCCACGTGCGAGCCGACGGGCTCGACACGCACCAGCCAGGGTTCGATGGCCAGCTGGAAATGGCTGAAGGTGTGGGTCAGACCGTCCAGGGCCTGGCTGCCGCTCAGGCGCAGGCCGTGCTGGTAGGCGAGGTCGTCGAGCTGTTCCAGGCTGTCCAGCTCCGGCAGGCTCCACAGGCCGCCCCACAGGCCGGTGGAGGGGCGGCGATAGAGCAGGATCGCGCCTTCGTGGTTGGTCAGCAGCGGCATCAGGGTCTTGCGCTGGGGCAGGGCCTTGCGCGGCTTGGGCTCGGGATAGCGGGTCTCCTCGCCGTGCAGGTGGGCTTCGCAGCCGCGCTGCAACGGGCAGATCAGGCAACTGGGCTTGCTGCGGGTGCACAGCGTGGCGCCCATGTCCATCATCGCCTGGGTGAAGTGGTTGACCCGGGTCATCGGTGTGAAGCGCTCGGCGGTGGCCCATAGCTGGTTGGCTACTTTCGGCTCGCCGGGGTAGCCTGCCTGCGCGGTAAAGCGGGCCAGCACGCGCTTGACGTTGCCGTCGAGGATCGGCGCGCGGATGCCCATGCTGATACTGGCGATGGCGCCTGCCGTGGAGCGCCCGATGCCGGGCAATTCGGTGAGTTGCTCGACGCTGCGCGGGAACTCGCCGCCATGCTGCTCGACGACGATCTTCGCGGCTTTTTGCAGGTTACGGGCGCGGGTGTAGTAGCCCAGGCCCGTCCACAGGTGCAGCACCTCGTCCTCCGGCGCCTCGGCCAGGGCCTGCACGGTCGGCAGGGCCTGCATGAAACGGTCGAAGTAGTTGAGCACGGTGCTGACTTGCGTCTGCTGCAGCATGATTTCGGAGACCCACACCCGATACGGGGTGATGCCCTGTTGCCAGGGCAGGTCGTGGCGGCCGTGCTGGTCGTACCAGTCCAGCACGGCGCTGGAGAACTGCTGGGGGCTCATCGTTTGAACAGCCCCTTGAGCGCATCTTTGAGTTCCGGGCTCACTTTGTCTCCGAGTTTCTCTTCGAGTTTTTCATCGATCTTGTCCTTCAGGCGGTTGCCGGCCAGCTTCGCGGCGACCTTGCCCAGGCCGTCCTGGTCCAGGCGACAGGCCTTGGCGCCCAGCTCCAGCGGGCCACGGCAGCGCAGCGGCACTTCGACGCCGGTAAAGCGCTCGTTGACCTGGCAAGCCGGGTCGGGCATGGCGCGCTGGTCGCCCTCGACGATCACGCCGACGTTGTAGTCCATGCCCAGTACGCGCAGGTCGAGGTCGCCATGGCCGTTGACGGTCAGGCCCGGGATGCGCGCCTTGAGGTCCGGGTTGCTGGCCACGCCGTTGCGCACCACCAGGCTGCCGCGCAGCTCCTGGAACGGTGTGTCCTTGCCCCGCTGTTCGCCGCTGAGCTGCTTGCGGTTGAGGGTGGCGATGGCCTGGCACAGTTGCTGTTCCAGGTTGGCGTTGACCAGCACGCCGTCGTTGATGGTGAAGCTGGCGTTGCCGTTGAGCGTATCGACCAGGGCCTTCTGGCTGTTGCCGGTGGCGGTGAGGTCGCTGTTCAGGGTCAGCAGGCCCTTGACCGGCGGCGCCTGGTCCGGGCTTTCGCGCTTGATGAAGTGCTCCACCGGCACGCGATTGATCTTGGTGTTCACGCCGATCTGCGGCACGGCGGGGCGCACATCGACAGTGCCCTTGGCCTCGAAGGTGCCGTTGTACAGGCCGCCGCGCAGGGTCTGCAGGGTGACCAGGCCGGCCTGGCCGCTGGCGGTCAGCTGTGCGTCGCTGATCGGCAGTTTGTCCAGGGTCAGCGCGCCGAACGACAGGTCGGCCTGCAGGTCCAGGGCGCGCAGGCGGTCGACCGGCAACAGCTTGTCGTTGCTCCAGGCCACCTGGGTCGGTGCGTCGGGCAGCGGTGTGGTGCCCGCGCCAGCGACGGCGGTGGCCTCCTGCTGCTTGACCTCGGCCTGGCGTGCCGCCGTGGCGCCCTTGGCCTGTTCGCTTTTGGCCGGCAGGTAGCGATCGGCGTTGAACGTGTCGGCTTTGAGGCGCACACGCAACGCTTGCTTGGCGAAATCGTCCACGGCGACACGGCCGGTGAAGGTGCTGTCGTCCAGCTTCACTGCCAGGTCTTCCAGGGCCAGGCTGCTCTGCGTGCCCTGCAGGCGGGTGACCAGCTCCAGTTTCTTGAACGCCGCCGGGTCGGCGGTGGCCGGCAGCGGGTGGCCGATGCCGTCGAGGAAGGTGCGCAGGTCGAACTGGGCGATGGACAGGCCGCCGCTGACCTGCGGGGCCTTGTCCAGATCACGCACGTTCAGCTCGCCCAGGGCGCGCAGCTGGTTGGCCGAGACCTTCAGGCCGCTCCAGGACGCGACATTGGCCGCCAGGTCGACCAGCACCTGCCCTTGGGCGACGAAGGTCAGGGTCTTGCCGGCCAGCGGCTCGCCCGAGGTCTCGCCGGACAGGCGCATGTCTTCCAGGTTGTAGCGCTTGAGCTTGCGGTCGAAGCGCAGCTCGCCGGTCAGCTCGGTGCGCGCCTTGATGTTCGGCTGGCTGGCACTGAGGAAGGCGCTGGCCTTTAGCGCGATGTTCGCGCCTTCGTGCACGGGGCCGGTGCTCAGCTGGATGCTTTCGGCGCCGTAGGTCTGCCCGGCCTTCTCGTCGGTGTAGAGCACGCGGGCGTTGTTGACGGTCAGGCTGTCGATATCAAGCTTGACCGAACGTTCGCTGGCCTCTGGTTTGGCGGGTACGGTGTCCGACGCCTCGGCGGGCGTGCTGGCAGGTGCGCCGGCGACGGTCGGCTGCGGCAGTGGCTTGCCGATGTCTTCCCAGTTGCCGTGACCATTGGCGTCGCGGGTCAGGGTCAGGTTGAGGCCTTCGACCCGCACATCGCTCATCTGCACTTCGCGGCGCAGCAGCGGCAGCACGCGCACCGACAGGCCGAGCATCTGCAGGTCGGCGAACGGCACCTTGGGGTTGTTCAGCGTGGCGATGCTCGCCTCGTGCAGCTCCAGGCCCAGCCAGGGGAACAGGCTCCAGCCGATGTCGCCGTTGAGGGTCAGCTCCACATGGGCCTTGTCGCGGGCCAGCTTGCGGATTTCGTCTTTGTAGTCGTTGGGATCGAAGAGGTGGCTCAGGGCGAAGCCCAGCGCCACGATGATCAGCAACAACCCGAGAAGCCCCAGCCCCAGGATTTTGCCGAACGCTTTCATGGGCGAGTCCTTGTAGTCCGATTTAGAAATTCAGCGGCGAGTATAGCGCCGTGGCACTTGGCTCTGCGTATCCGACATTTCGACAGTGGCAATGGCGACAGTTCATTTATTGCCTGCTCGGGCCTCATCGCGGGGCAAGCCCGCTCCCACGCATGACCGAGAGCGGCATGGACTTGCGTGGGAGCGAGCTTGCCCCGCGATGAGGCCCGAACAGGCGACACAACCTCACCTGAATACACGAAATACCGATTCAGCTAGCGAAAAAAACACGATATCAGATTGCTTTCATGTCACCCCCTGCTGGTAATCTTGCGCCCGCCCGTGGAGCCCCCGCGACCCATTGTCGCGGGGTGCCAGCCCAAGCGGCCGGGCTGCCTTGCGTGCAGCCAAAGCAGAGCCGTCCACGCGCACAGCCCACCTACAAAAGGAACAATCCATGAACAGCAGTATCACGGCGGGGGCGGCGGCAAGCGCGCCGGGCTTCCTGTCGAAGGAGCGCATCATCGCCCGCCCGGGCTTCAACCGCTGGCTGGTGCCGCCGGCGGCCCTGGCGATCCACCTGTGCATTGGCATGGCCTATGGCTTCTCGGTGTTCTGGTTGCCGCTGTCCCAGGCCCTGGGTGTCAGCGCGCCAGTGGCATGCGCCGCTGACATGGGCTTCATCGCCCGTCTGTTCAGCGCCGAGTGCGACTGGCCGATTTCCATGCTCAGCTGGATCTACACCCTGTTCTTCGTGTTCCTCGGCTGCTCGGCCGCAGTGCTCGGCGGCTGGCTGGAACACGCCGGCCCGCGCAAGGCCGGCCTGGTATCGGCACTGTGCTGGTGCGGCGGCCTGCTGATCTCGGCGATCGGCGTGAAGACCCACCAGCTGTGGCTGATGTGGCTGGGCTCGGGGGTGATCGGCGGGATCGGCCTGGGGCTGGGCTACATCTCGCCGGTGTCGACGCTGATCAAGTGGTTCCCGGACAAGCGCGGCATGGCCACCGGCATGGCGATCATGGGCTTTGGCGGGGGTGCCATGGTGGGCGCGCCGCTGGCCACCGCGCTGATGGGCCATTTCTCCAGCCCGACCGAAGTGGGCGTATGGCAGAGCTTCGTCGCCATGGCCGCGATCTACTTCGTGTTCATGACCGCTGGCGCCCTGGCCTACCGCGTGCCGCCGACCGGCTGGAAGCCTGAGGGCTGGACGCCGCCGGCGAAGAAGGCCAACGCCATGGTCACCGACCGTCACGTGCACGTCAGCGTGGCCTGGAAGACCCCGCAATTTGCCTTGGTGTGGTTGGTGCTGTGCCTGAACGTGTCGGCCGGTATCGGCATTCTCGGCATGGCCTCGCCGCTGCTGCAGGAAGTGTTCGCCGGCAAGCTGCTGGGCAACGAGTTGACCTTCAGCGAGCTGAACGCCGCGCAGCTGGCGCAGATTGCCGCCATTGCCGCCGGCTTCACCGGCCTTTTGAGCCTGTTCAACATCGGCGGACGCTTCTTCTGGGCGTCGTTCTCCGACTACATCGGCCGCAAGAACACCTACTTCGCCTTCTTCGCCCTGGGCGTGGGCCTCTACAGCCTGGTGCCGAACATGGGGCACATCGGCAACGTGGCGCTGTTCGTGGCGGCGTTCTGCATCATCCTGTCGATGTATGGCGGCGGCTTCGCCACCGTGCCGGCGTACCTGGCCGACCTGTTCGGCACGCAGATGGTCGGCGCCATCCATGGTCGCCTGCTGACTGCCTGGGCGGCGGCCGGCGTGCTCGGTCCTGTACTGATCACCTACCTGCGCGAGGCGCAGCTGGCGGCGGGGGTGGAGCGGGCCGCGGCCTACGACATGACCCTGTACATCCTCGCCGGCCTGCTGGTGCTGGGCTTCATCTGCAACATGCTGGTGCGGCCGGTGGCGGACAAGTACTTCATGACCGATGCCGAACTGGCTGCCGAGCGGGCGCTGAGCCATGACAAAGGTGTCGATTCGGCACGCTCGCTGGAGTGGCATGCGGCGCCGGGCAGTCTGCCATTGGTGCTGCTGGCCTGGGCGGTGGTGGTGATTCCGCTGGGCTGGGGGGTTTGGATCACCTTGCAGAAGACGGCGGTACTGTTTCACTGATTGAGATCGTCGGGGGCGCCTTGCGCCCCTTTCGCGGCACAAGGCCGCTCCTACAGAGGTGCGCGGTGCCATTGTAGGAGCGGCCTTGTGCCGCGAAAGGGCTGCAACGCAGCCCCGGGGCTCGGTTGTATAGACCTGTAGACCCGTCCCACCCCCGCAATTACTAGCCTTGCCATATGTCATCCGCGTTTCAAGCCGGCGCATTCTGGGCCTATAATGGAGCCCTTTTCGCCCAATGATTTTGCGGAGCTGGTGATGGTCGAACGTAAGGCTTCCGTCGAGCGCAATACCCTGGAAACCCAGGTCAAGTGCTCGATCAACCTCGATGGCAGCGGCAAGGCCCGATTTGAAATCGGCGTGCCTTTCCTTGAACACATGCTCGACCAGATCGCCCGACATGGGCTGATCGACCTGGACATCGAGTGCAAGGGCGACCTGCATATCGACGATCACCATACCGTCGAGGACGTCGGCATCACCCTGGGCATGGCGTTCGCCCAGGCCATTGGCGACAAGAAAGGCATCTTCCGCTACGGCCATGCCTATGTGCCGCTGGACGAAGCGCTGTCGCGCGTGGTCATCGATTTCTCTGGCCGGCCGGGCCTGCAGATGCATGTGCCCTACACCCGCGCCACCGTCGGCGGCTTCGATGTCGACCTGTTCCAGGAGTTCTTCCAGGGCTTCGTCAACCACGCCCTGGTGACCCTGCACATCGACAACCTGCGTGGCCACAACACCCACCACCAGATCGAGACCGTGTTCAAGGCCTTCGGCCGCGCGCTGCGCATGGCCGTTACCCTCGACGAGCGCATGGCCGGGCAGATGCCGTCCACCAAAGGGTGCCTGTAAATGCAGACGGTAGCCGTAATCGACTATGGCATGGGCAACCTGCACTCGGTGGCCAAGGCACTGGAGCACGTGGGCGCCGGCAAGGTGCTGGTGACCAGCGACGCCGCGGTGATTCGTGAGGCCGACCGCGTGGTGTTTCCCGGCGTCGGCGCGATCCGCGACTGCATGGCCGAGATCCGCCGCCTGGGCTTCGACAGCCTGGTCCGCGAGGTCAGCCAGGATCGCCCGTTCCTCGGCATCTGTGTCGGCATGCAGGCGCTGCTCGACCACAGCGAAGAGAACGAAGGCGTCGACTGCATCGGCCTGTTCCCAGGCCAGGTACGCTTCTTCGGTAAAGACCTGAAGGAAGACGGCGAGCACCTGAAGGTGCCGCACATGGGCTGGAACGAGGTCGGCCAGACCAATGACCACCCGTTGTGGCACGACATCCCCGACCGGGCGCGTTTCTACTTCGTGCACAGCTACTACATCAACGCCGGCAAGCCAGGCCAGGTGGTCGGTCGCGGCCACTATGGCGTCGATTTCGCCGCCGCGCTGGCCGATGGCTCACGCTTTGCCGTGCAGTTCCACCCGGAGAAGAGCCATACCCATGGCCTGCAGCTGCTGCAGAACTTCGTCGCCTGGGACGGGCGCTGGTAAATGAGCCGATCGAAGACCAAGGCCCCCGTCATCACGCTGGCCCCGGAGCAGGAGCGCGACGCGCTCGACACGCTCAAGCGCTTCCTCGAAGACCGCTTCGAGCTGCAGCTGGGGTCGTTCGAGGTGGCCGAGGTCCTCGAGCTGTTCAGCAAGGAAATTGCACCCCATTACTACAACAGGGCGATTGCCGATGTTCAGCTGCACCTCAAGGAGCGGTTCGAGAGCATCGAAAGCGACCTGTGGGCGCTCGAGAAGCCCTGAACCCAACGAACAAGACAGGTTGCCAAGATGCTGATTATCCCCGCTATCGATCTCAAGGACGGTGCCTGCGTACGCCTGCGCCAAGGCCGCATGGAAGACTCCACCGTATTCTCCGACGACCCGGTGAGCATGGCCGCCAAATGGGTCGAGGGTGGCTGCCGTCGCCTGCACCTGGTCGATCTGAACGGCGCCTTCGAAGGCCAGCCGGTCAATGGTGAGGTGGTCACCGCCATCGCCCGGCGCTACCCGAACCTGCCGATCCAGATCGGCGGCGGCATCCGCTCGCTGGAAACCATCGAGCACTACGTCAAGGCCGGCGTCAGCCACGTGATCATCGGCACCAAGGCGGTCAAGCAGCCCGAGTTCGTCGCCGAAGCCTGCAAGGCCTTCCCGGGCAAGGTCATCGTCGGCCTGGATGCCAAGGACGGCTTCGTCGCCACCGACGGCTGGGCCGAAGTGAGCTCGGTGCAGGTCATCGACCTGGCCAAGCGTTTCGAGGCCGATGGTGTCTCGGCGATCGTCTACACCGACATCGCCAAGGACGGCATGATGCAGGGCTGCAACGTGCCCTTCACCAAGGCCCTGGCCGAAGCTACCCGAATTCCGGTGATCGCCTCGGGGGGCATCCACAACCTGGGCGACATCAAGGCCCTGCTGGACGCGAAAGCCCCTGGCATCATCGGCGCCATCACCGGCCGCGCCATCTACGAAGGCACCCTCGACGTCGCCGAGGCCCAGGCCTTCTGCGACAACTACCAAGGCTGAGGAACGACCATGGCATTGGCCAAGCGCATCATCCCTTGCCTGGACGTGGATAACGGCCGGGTGGTCAAGGGCGTCAAGTTCGAGAACATCCGCGATGCCGGCGACCCGGTGGAGATCGCCCGCCGCTACAACGAGCAGGGCGCGGACGAGATCACCTTCCTGGATATCACCGCCAGCGTCGATGGCCGTGACACCACCCTGCATACCGTCGAGCGCATGGCCAGCCAGGTGTTCATCCCGCTGACCGTGGGCGGCGGCGTGCGTACCGTGCAGGACATCCGCAACCTGCTCAACGCCGGTGCCGACAAGGTCTCGATCAACACCGCCGCGGTATTCAACCCGGAGTTCGTGGGTGAGGCGGCGGACCGTTTCGGTTCGCAGTGCATCGTTGTCGCCATCGATGCCAAGAAAGTGTCCGGGCCCGGTGAAACGCCGCGCTGGGAAATCTTCACCCACGGTGGGCGCAAGCCGACCGGGCTGGATGCCGTCGAGTGGGCGAAGAAGATGGAAGGCCTGGGTGCCGGCGAGATCCTGCTGACCAGCATGGACCAGGATGGTATGAAGAACGGCTTCGACCTGGGGGTTACCCGGGCGATCAGCGATGCGCTGGGGATTCCGGTGATTGCCTCGGGTGGGGTGGGTAACCTGCAGCACCTGGCTGACGGGATTCTGCAAGGGCATGCCAGCGCGGTGCTGGCGGCCAGTATCTTCCACTTTGGCGAGTACACGGTGCCGGAGGCGAAGGCCTATATGGCTTCGCGTGGGATTGTCGTTCGCTGAATTTTCAGGCGATGTGAGCAAACGTGGGAGCGGCGGTGCGCCGATGCGACTTGCCCCGCGATGCGATGGGACATTCACCATCGCATCGCGGGGCAAGCCCGCTCCCACGTTGTCATCCAACCGGCGTTCGCGTCACCCGTGATTCTTGCCGAGCAACGCGTGATACAGCTCGGTATCCCCCAGAATCCCCACCACCTTGTCGTTGTCCTGCAGCACCAGCTTGTTGCCGGTCTGGTAACGAATCCGCAGCGCCTCGCGCATGCCGATATCGGCGTGCACCACGGTCGGTCTGCGCTCCAGCAGCTCCACATCCTGCCCCGGTACCCAGTTCTGCATGTCCAGCCCGTTCTGGCCCTGGCGTGCACGCTTGATCGAATTGCCTTCGCCAAGGTCCAGCCATGAGTCGATCCCCGGGTCCAGGCATACCGAGCCGTTGACCCGCCTGCACTGGTCCAGGCTGCGCATCAGGCTGCGACCGCACAGCACGTTGAGCGGGTTGGTGTGGGCGACGAAGGTGCGCACATACTCGTCGGCCGGGTTGAGCACGATGTCTTCCGGCTTGCTGTACTGGATGATCCGCCCGTCCTTCATGATCGCGATGCGGCTACCCAGCTTCAGCGCCTCGTCGAGGTCGTGGCTGACGAACACGATGGTCTTGCTCAGCTTGCTCTGCAGGGCCAGCAGTTCGTCCTGCAGGCCCTGGCGGATCAGTGGGTCGAGGGCCGAGAACGGCTCGTCCATCAGCAGGATGTCGGCATCCATCGCCAGCGCCCGGGCCAAGCCCACGCGCTGCTGCATGCCGCCGGAGAGTTCGTCCGGCTTCTTGTTGCGCCACTGGGTAAGGCCCACCAGCTCGAGCTTCTCGTCGACCAGCTTGCGCCGTTCCTTCTCCGGGCGGCCCTGCATTTCCAGGCCGAAACTGATGTTCTCGCGCACCGTCAGCCAGGGCATCAGGGCGAACTTCTGGAACACCATGGCGATGCGCTTGGTGCGCATCATCTTAAGTTCCGCCGGGGTGCAGTGGGCGATGTCGATGTGCTTGCCTTCGTGCTCGACGAACAGTTTGCCGCGGCTCACGGTGTTCAGGCCGTTGATGCAGCGCAGCAGGCTCGACTTGCCCGAGCCGGACAAGCCCATCAGCACGCAGATCTCGCCCTTGTTGATATCCAGGTTGGCCTTTTCGACGCCCACCACCAAACCGGTCTGCTTGAGGATCTGCTCGCGGGTCTTGCCTTGGTCCAGCAGCGACAGCGCTTCGCGTGGCTTGTTGGAGAAGATGACGTCGACGTCTTCGAAACGAATGATGCTCATGCCTCACCCCTTACCGGCAGTTCCGGTTGCTTGCAGATACGGTCGAGCATGATCGCCAGCAGCACGATCGCCAGGCCCGCTTCGAAGCCCAGGGAGATATCAGCGGTGTTCAGTGCGTTGACCACAGGTTTGCCCAGGCCGTCAGCGCCGACCAGGGCGGCGATTACCACCATCGACAGCGACAGCATGATGCACTGGGTGACGCCGGCAGCGATGCTTGGCATGGCGTGCGGCAGTTCGATGCGGGTGAGCAGCTGGCGGCGCGAGCAGCCAAACGCCTTGCCCGCGTCCATCAGCTCTTGCGGCACATCGCAGATGCCCAGGTAGGTGAGGCGGATAGGCGCGGCGATGGCGAACACCACGGTAGAGATCAGCCCCGGTACCACGCCCAGGCCAAACAGGGTCAGGGTCGGGATCAGGTAGACGAAGGTGGGCACGGTCTGCATCAGGTCCAGCACCGGGCGCATGGCGGTATAGAACATCGGCTTGTGCGCGGCGGCGATGCCCAGCGGCACGCCGATGACAACGCACACCACCGTGGCGAAGGTGACCTGCGCCAGGGTTTCCATGGTCTCCTGCCAGTAGCCCAGGTTGAGGATCAGCAGGAACGACAGGGCGACGAATACGGTAAGGGCCCACTTGCGCTGGATCAGGTGCGCGAGGGCGGCGAACAGGGCGATGAGCACGAACGGGTTGAACCAGGTCAGGGCGCTGGTGACCCCATGGATCATGAATTCCAGGCCTGCGGCGATGGCGTCGAAGTAGCTGGCGCCGTTCTGGGTCAACCATTCGACGAATGAGGCGATGTACTGCCCCAGGGGTATTTTCTGATCGATAAGCATGATAGCGAGCTTCCACCTGCAAAGATTGAAATCAGTTCGGGGCGGGCACGGTCCCGCCCCGCGGTGTTGCCATTGCGTCTTGCGTTATTGCGTCAGTTTGGCCTTGGCCGCCTCGAGGCCGGGCTTGCCGTCCACGGTGCTTACGCCGGCCAGCCAGGCATCCAGTTTGCCGGGGTTGTCCTTGAGCCACTTCTTGGCCGCGGCCTCAGGTTTCATCTTGTCGTCCAGGACATAGCCCATCATGGTGCTTTCATCCTTGAGCTCGAACGACAGGTTCTTCAGCAGCTGGCCGACGTTGGCGCATTCCTGTACATAGCCCTTGCGGGTGTTGGTGAGCACGGTGGCCTTGCCGAAGTCGGGACCGAAGAATTCGTCCCCGCCGGTCAGGTACTGCATCTCGAATCGGGTGTTCATCGGGTGTGGTTCCCAGCCCAGGAACACCACGTCCTCGCCGCGTTTCTGGGCGCGGTCCACCTGCGACAGCATGCCGGCCTCGCTGGACTGCACGATCTTGAAACCGGCGTCCTTCAGGCCAAAGGCGTTTTTGTCGATCATGCTCTGGATGGTGCGGTTGCCGTCGTTGCCCGGTTCGATGCCGTAGATCTTGCCGTCCAGTTCCTTCTTGAATTTCGGAATGTCCGAGAAGTCTTTCAGGCCCTTGTCATACAGCGCCTGGGGAACGGCCAGGGTGTACTTGGCGTTTTCCAGGTTGGCGCGCACCGTCTCGACGGTGCCGGCGTCGCGGTACTGCTTGATGTCGTTCTCCATGGTCGGCATCCAGTTGCCGAGAAACACGTCCAGGTCCTTGCCGGTGGCCAGCGACTTGTAGGTCACCGGTACCGAGATCATGGTGGTGTGGGTCTTGTAGCCCAGGGCTTCGAGCACGACGCTGGTGGTCGCGGTGGTGACCGTGATATCGGTCCAGCCGACATCCGAGAAACGCACCGTTTGACACTGCTCGGGTTCGGCGGCCTGGGCCAGCAGCGGAGCGGACAGCAACGCGACCAGCAACAGCGAGGGTGAACCTTTCATGGATGGACTCCTGTGATTTTATCTTCGGGTTCGCGTGGGTCGCCGGGCGTTCTCAGGGCTCCGGTCGACCAGGCCTGCAGAGGGCAGGATGCGAGGCCGTGCAATACGAGTCGCTTTCGATAATCCTCCAGCGTTCGGCAATCGCCTACTGGTGGCGTCGTATCCAGTACAGGACGGGTCGCATCCAGTACGGACGATGTCGCAACTGGATTTTTCCACCCCCCGGCCTCGGTTTTTACGGCGTCCCGGCGCTGGAAAACGGCGCACGCAGGGCCGGTGCAGTGGCGGCGCTGCTGGACAAAAGTACGTCGGTTGCAGACGGCGAGGGGGTGGGCAAAAGCCCGATGATGCGAGCATTCCAAGGCGGCTCGAGCTTTCAGCCTAGCAGTTGCGCAAGGCGGTGTTCGGCGCTGCGAGACAAGCCCATCAAGAGGTGATGCGACAATGGCCATCAGCGTGTTCGACCTGTTCAAGATCGGTGTCGGGCCTTCCAGCTCACACACCGTCGGCCCCATGCGCGCCGGCGCGCTGTTCGTCCAGGGGCTGCGCGAACGCGGCGAGCTGGAGTGGGTTCGGCGCATCGAGGTACGGCTGTATGGCTCGCTGTCGGCCACCGGCGTCGGCCACGGCACCGACAACGCCACGATCATGGGCCTGATGGGCGAATGGCCCGACGCCATCGACCCCAGCCAGATCACCCCACGCATCGCCGACCTGCGCGAAACCCGCGTGCTCAAGCTCGACAATCGCTTGCCCATCGAGTTTGTCTGGGGCCGCGACATGCTGTTGCTGGACGAGAACCTGCCGTATCACCCCAATGCCATGACCCTGATCGCCGAAGGCGAGGGCGGCGAGCTGCATCGCGACACTTACTACTCGGTGGGCGGCGGCTTCGTGGTCGATGCCGCACAGGCCGCCAGTGGCGTGCTGGATGCCGACCAGACCGTGCTGCCTTATGACTTCAACAGCGCCGCCGAACTGTTGCGCCTGTGCAGGCAAAACGACCTCAGCGTGTCGCAATTGATGCTGGCCAACGAAAAGGTCTGGCGCAGCGAAGCCGAGATCCGCGCCGGTCTGCTCAAGCTTTGGCAAGCCATGCAGGAGTGCGTGAACAACGGCCTCAAGCACGAGGGCATCTTGCCCGGCGGGCTGAATGTGCGCCGTCGCGCCGCCCGCCTGCACCGCAGCCTGCAAGAGCTGGGCAAGCCCAATGTGATCGGCTCGACCATGAGCGCCATGGAGTGGGTCAACCTCTACGCCCTGGCGGTCAACGAGGAGAACGCCGCCGGCGGGCGCATGGTCACCGCGCCCACCAACGGCGCGGCCGGGATCATTCCGGCGGTGCTGCACTACTACATGCGTTTCTCCGATGTGGTGGACGAATCCAACGTGGTGGACTTCTTCCTCGGCGCGGCGGCGGTGGGCATCCTGTGCAAGAAGAACGCCTCGATCTCCGGCGCCGAGGTCGGTTGCCAGGGCGAGGTCGGTTCGGCCTGCGCCATGGCCGCGGCAGGCCTGGCCGAAGTGCTGGGCGCGACGCCCGCGCAGTTGGAGAATGCCGCCGAGATCGCCCTGGAGCACAACCTCGGGCTGACCTGCGACCCGGTCGGCGGCCTGGTCCAGGTGCCGTGCATCGAGCGCAACGCCATCGCCGCGGTGAAGGCGATCAACGCCGTGCAGATGGCCCTGCGCGGCGACGGCGAGCACTTCATCTCCCTCGACCAGGTGATCCGCACCATGCGCGACACCGGCGCCGACATGCACGACAAGTACAAGGAAACTTCGCGCGGCGGCCTTGCGGTCAGCGTCATCGAGTGCTGATGCGCCGTTCTGGCCCACGCCTGACCGATGCGCCACATTCTGGCGCATCGGTTGTCATCTACCGGCCGTCGCCTGTCGTTACCAGCAGGGTCATTGTCGGTGACACTCAAGTCTGTCGCATCTGGGCAACCTTCCCACAAGTGCTACCGAATTGCTCAGCGGTGACGCGCAGGGGCGCTGGCGCGCCCGTTTGCGTTTGACCTGACGCTCATCCCCCGGCCCGCTGGAAGGCGCATGCCGACGTCGTTTTTGGGTTTTATTGGATGAGCGTTCAATTTCAGGCATGCCATTTGCGTTGAGATTGGCAAAGCCCCTGCATACGAAACGGGGCCATTACAAGAACAGTGCTCGCCTGAGGCACACCCTGCATTGTGTGAGGAGAAATCGCGATGACGTCGTACACCTCCGGGAACCCAACCCAGAACCGCACAGCACCCCAGTCCATCGGCTTTCTCCTGCTGGACAACTTCACCCTCATCTCCCTGGCCTCGGCCGTCGAACCCCTGCGCATGGCCAACCAGCTGTCCGGCCGCGAGCTGTACCGCTGGCACACGCTGACCGTCGACGGTGGCCAGGTATGGGCCAGTGATGGCCTGCAGATCACCCCGGACGCGGCGATGCACAGCGCACCACCCATGGACACGGTGATCGTCTGCGGCGGCGTGGGCATCCAGCGCACCGTCACCCGCGAGCACGTCACCTGGCTGCAGGCCCAGGCCCGCCAGTCGCGCCGCCTGGGCGCGGTGTGCACCGGCAGCTGGGCGCTGGCCTGCGCCGGCCTGCTCGACGGCTTCGACTGCAGCGTGCACTGGGAATGCCTGGCAGCGATGCAGGAAGCCTACCCCCGGGTGAACATGAGCACCCGCCTGTTCACCCTCGACCGCAACCGCTTCACCAGCTCCGGCGGCACCGCGCCGCTGGACATGATGCTGCACCTGATCAGCCGCGATCATGGCCGCGAGCTGTCGGCGGCGATCTCCGAGATGTTCGTCTACGAGCGCATCCGCAACGAGCAGGACCACCAGCGCGTGCCGCTCAAGCACATGCTCGGCACCAATCAGCCGAAGCTGCAGGAAATCGTCGCGCTGATGGAAGCCAACCTCGAGGAGCCGATCGACCTGGACGAATTGGCGGTGTACGTGGCGGTGTCGCGGCGTCAGCTCGAGCGCCTGTTCCAGAAGTACCTGCACTGCTCGCCGTCGCGCTACTACCTCAAGCTGCGCCTGATCCGTGCCCGGCAGTTGCTCAAGCAGACGCCGATGTCGATCATCGAGGTGGCGTCGGTGTGCGGGTTCGTGTCCACGCCGCACTTCTCCAAGTGCTACCGCGAGTACTTTGGCATCCCGCCGCGTGACGAGCGCGTGGGTTCGAACACCACCCAGCAGGTGGCGATGATGCCGATTCCGCAGGCCATGGCCCTGTCGCCGCACAGCGGGCCGATGGCGGCGCTGAGTCAGGCGCGTAATGAGTCGACCTTTGCCAGCGTGCGCCTGTAGCTGAAAACTGGCCCCCTGTAGGAGCGGCCTTGTGCCGCGAAAGGGCTGCAAAGCAGCCCCAGCAATCTAGGCATCAACGCTAAGCTCCTGGGGCTGCTGCGCAGCCCTTTCGCGGCACAAGGCCGCTCCTACAAAGGGCCAGTCAGTGCTTCAGGCGCGCTTGTTGAACTGCGCCAACGCCGGCAGCAACTGCTTGTCGATGGCCTGGCGCACGGCCGGCAGGATCGTCGCGCTGCCGGTGTACATCTGCTCGACCATGCCCTTCAGGGCCCGCGCATTGGGCTCGGTCAGCCCGCGTATCACCACCTCGCAGGCCTGCTCGGCGCTGGCGCCGGCCGGAATGTCGAAACCCCGCGAGCGCAGCTGGCCCAGCAGGTCGTCCTGGTCGATCAAGTCCGCATGCATCATGACTAATGTCCTTCGCCGCTGTTGTTTGCCATCGATTCTGTGTCCGACGCGCCAGGGCGGCAAGGGCGGATTGTCGCGATGGCCGCTTTGGCTAAGAACAGGTCGTTTACGGCTAAATCGTCGGGGAAGGAAGGCCGCACACTGAAGTCATTCACGGCACCGAGGGCTTGGTCACCCTCACTTCATGCACAGTGGATGTTGCTCGCTCTTGGCCCCGGATGCTCACGGCTTTCCGGGGTTGTTTTTTTGAGAGCGGTGGGGGCTGCTGCGCAGCCCTTTCGCGGCACAAGGCCGCTCCTACAGAGGTTACGCAAACCCGCTGTAGGAGCGGCCTTGTGCCGCGAATGGGGCGCAAAGCGCCCCCAGGATCTGTCAGCCAGCAGGTAACCCCAGCACGCGCCCGACAAACTGTGGTGCCTGCAGATCACGCTGCTCATCCATCAGGCCCTGCAGCAGCGCAACACTGTGCTCGCCAAACGGCGCCGACTTCGGCCCCGCCAGATCCACATGCAGCAGCATCTGTTCACTGGCCGCCAAGGCCTCGTCGAACCCCTCCCGGTGCAGGCTGTGGTACAGATGCAGGCGCTTCCTGTCGAAGCCGATGACCTGCGTCTGCACCCACACCTCGGTATCGAGCTTCACCTCGTGCAGGTAGTTGATGTGTGCCTCCAGGGTGAACAGCGAATGCCCGCTCTGGCCACGAGCATCGGCGTCCAGGCCGATGCGTTCCATCAGCGCATCGGTGGCGTAGCTGAAGATCAGCAGGTAATAGGCATCACGCAGGTGGCCGTTGTAGTCGACCCATTCCGGCAACACCCGGGTACGGTAGGTGATCAGGGCGGGCATCGTGTTCTCCTCAGTCGCCGAAGGCCATGCCGTGACTGGCTTTGCTGGAACTGACCGCCTCCAGCACCGCCAGCAGGGTGTCATCACGATAGCGCTCCAGCGCGGCGATGCTGCGTTCACCCAACTGCTCCGAGGTACCTTCCACCACATCGTCGATCAGCTTGTCAGTCAGCTCCGGTGCCGGCAGGTAAGTCCAGGGCAGCTTGAGCGCCGGGCCGAACTGGGCCATGAAGTGGCGCATGCCGGCGTCGCCACCGGCCAGGGTGTAGGTAAGGAAGGTGCCCATGAACGACCAGCGCAGACCGGCGCCGAAGCGGATCGCGTCGTCGATCTCGCCGGTGCTGGCGACACCGTCGTTGACCAGGTGCAGGGCCTCGCGCCAGAGCGCTTCGAGCAGGCGGTCGGCGATAAAGCCGGGGACTTCCTTGCGCACATGCAGTGGGCGCATGCCCAGCGCGGTGTAGATGGTTTTCGCCGCCTCGATGGCGTCCGGGCTGGTATTGCGGCCACCGACGATCTCCACCAGTGGCAACAGGTACACCGGGTTGAAGGGGTGGCCCACCACGCAGCGCTCGGGATGGGTGGCCGACTCGTAGAACTCGCTGGGCAGCAGGCCCGAGGTGCTGGAGCCGATGATCGCGTTGGGCTTGGCGGCGGCGCTGATCTTCGCGTGCAGGTCGAGCTTGAGGTCCAGGCGTTCGGGTGCACTCTCCTGGATGAAATCGGCGTCGCGCACGCACGCCTCGATGGTGGCGACAAAGGTCAGGCGATCCTGCGAGGCGCCGGGCGCCAGGCCCTGCTTCTCCAGGGCCGGCCAGGCATTGGCGATGCGCTTGCGCAGGGCCTCCTCGGCGCCCGGCGCCGGATCCCAGGCGATCACGTCCAGGCCATGGGCCAGGGCGCGGGCAACCCAGCCGCTGCCGATCACGCCGCTACCCAGGGCGGCGAAGGTCTTGATGTCGGTAATGAAAGGCATATCTGGCTCCTGCGGAACGTTGATCAATGATGTGTCGTGCACGCGTGGGAGCAGGCTTGGCCCGCGATCACCGGCCAAGCCGGTGCCATCCGGCACGGTGCCTGTTTCGCGGGGCAAGCCCGCTCCCACAAGATCCCCATGATCTGCGGGGGCTCAGCGACGCTTGAGGTTCATCTTTTCCCGGCCTTCGGCCGGGGTGAGCACGCGGGCACCCATGCGGGTGATGATTTCCGCCGCCCGTTCCACCAACTGGCCGTTGCTGGCCAGCACGCCACGGTCCAGGTACAGGTTGTCTTCCAGCCCTACCCGGACGTTGCCGCCGAGCAGCACGGCCTGGGCGGCCATGGGCATCTGCATGCGGCCGATACCGAAACCGGCCCAGGTGACGTCGGCGGGCAGGTTGTCGACCATCGCCTTCATGGTGGTGGTATCGGCCGGCGCGCCCCAAGGGATGCCCAGGCACAGCTGGAACAGCGGGTCGTCCAGCAGGCCTTCCTTGATCATCTGCTTGGCGAACCACAGGTGGCCGGTGTCGAAGATTTCCAGTTCGGCCTTCACACCCAGCTCGGTAATGCGTTTGGCGCCCGCCCGCAGCTGGGCCGGGGTGGAGACGTAGATGGCGTTACCATCGCCGAAATTGAGGGTGCCGCAGTCGAGGGTGCAGATTTCCGGCAGCAGCGCCTCGACGTGGGCCAGGCGCTCCAATGGGCCGATCAGGTCGGTGCCTGGTCCGAACTCCATGGGCGACTCGCCGGGGCCGATCTCCAGGTCGCCGCCCATGCCGGCGGTGAGGTTGACGATGATGTCGATGTCAGCCTCGCGGATGCGCTCCATCACTTCGCGGTAGAGGTTGACGTCGCGGCTGAAGCGGCCGGTTTGCGGATCTCGAACGTGGCAGTGGACCACGGTGGCGCCGGCCTTGGCGGCTTCCACGGCGGATTCGGCGATCTGTTTCGGGGTGACCGGGACCAGGTGGCTCTTGGCGACCGTGTCGCCGGCGCCGGTGAGGGCGCAGGTGATGATGACGTCGTGGTTCATGGTGGATTCCTGGTAATGATTTGGGCGATAGATTTCTGTAGGAGCGGCCTTGTGCCGCGAAATGGCCGCAAAGCGGCCACAGAAGCTCAGCAGCGCCACATAAATCCTGGGGCTGCCGCGCAGCCCTTTCGCGGCACAAGGCCGCTCCTACAGCGACCGGGTTGACTGGTCAGTTGGTAGTGAGCTTGAGGTTGTCCGCGGCGGGCTTGCCATCGAAGGTCGTTACCCCGTCAAGCCAGCGGGCCTTGTCCTCGGGGTGGTCCTTGAGCCACTGGCGGGCGGACTCCAGCGCGTCCTTGTGATCGAGCAGCGGCTGCATCATCCGGCTCTCGTCCTCGGCGCTGAAGCTGAGGTTGGCCAGCAGGCGGTGGGCGTTGGGGCAGCGTTCGGCATAGTCCGGCGCGGTCACCGTCCACACCGTGGCGCGGCCTTCGTCCGGGCCCAGGGCATCCTGGCTGTCGCCGAGGTAGACCATGTCGATGTTGACGTTCATCGGGTGCGGCGCCCAGCCGAAGAACACCACCGCCTCCTTGCGCCGTACCGCGCGATCCACCGCGGCAAGCATGCCGGCCTCGCTCGACTCGACCAGCTGGAACTTGCCCAGGTCGAACTGGTTCTTGCTGATCATCGCCTTGATCTGGGTATTGGCGCCGGAGCCTGGCTCGATGCCGTAGATCTTGCCGCCCAGCTCCTTCTGGAACTTGTGGATGTCGGCGAACGTCTTCAGGCCCTTGTCGGCCAGGTATTTCGGCACGGCCAGGGTGGCGCGGGCGTCTTCCAGGCTGGGCTTGTCGAGGACCTTGACCTGGTTGGCCTGGATGAACGGGGTGATGGTCTGGGTCATGATCGGGTTCCAGTACCCGAGGAACATGTCCAGGCGCTTGTCGCGGATGCCGGCGAAGATGATCTGCTGCGAGGCGCTGGTCTGCTTGGTCTGGTAGCCCAGGCCATCGAGCAGCACCTGGGCCATGGCGCTGGTGGCGATCACGTCGGTCCAGTTGACCACGCCCAGACGCACGTCCTTGCAGACGGCGGGTTCGGCGGCGAACAGGGGAGCGGCTACGGTGGTGCTGAGCACGAGGGACAACAGGCTGCGGCGGATAAAGCGTTGCATGGTGGCTCTCCATCGGCAGTGCATATTGTTATGGGTCCGGCCTCTGCGGGCCGTGAGAACACGCTACGCTGGCAGCAGGGTGGAAAATCGCACCCTGGCGACCAACACTTGCACGGAGGCGACCACCTTTGCGCGGAGCATGCGATGCCGGAAACCATAGACTTCCTGTTGCTACCCGGCTTTTCCGCCATGGGTTTCATCAGTGCCATCGAGCCGTTGCGCGTGGCCAATCGCTTCCGTGGCCCGTTGTACCGCTGGCGTGTACTGAGCCTGGACGGTGGCGCGGTAGAGGCCAGCAACGGCATGTCGGTGAATGCCGACGGCGCGCTGGGGGAGGGTGGGCATGGGCGACTGTTGCTGCTGGTGGCCGGCTTCGAGCCACTGGCGTGCTATGGATCGGCGCTGCAACAGACGCTGCGCCGCCTCGACCATGAAGGCGTGGTGCTCGGGGGCATCGACACGGGCGCGATGGTGCTGGCTGAGGCCGGGCTGCTCGACGGTCACCGGGCGACCCTGCACTGGGAGGCGCTGGAGGCGTTCAAGGAGCGCTATCCACGTCTGCAGGCGACCCAGGAGCTGTTCGAGATCGACCGCCGACGCATCACCTGCGCCGGCGGCACGGCCTCCATCGACCTGATGCTCGACCTGATCGCCCAGGCCCACGGCAGTGAGCTGGCGGTGCAGGTTTCCGAGCAGTTCGTGCTCGGGCGAATACGCCCGCGCCAGGACCACCAGCGCATGGAGATCGCCACGCGTTATGGGCTGCGCAACAAGAAGCTGGTGAAGGTGATCGGCGAGATGGAGCGCAACACCGAACTGCCGCTCAACACCCAGGTGCTGGCCGATGGCGTGCAGGTGACCCGGCGCCAGTTGGAGCGGCTGTTTCGCTTGTACCTGGACGACACGCCCAGTGGTTTCTACCTGCGGCTGCGGCTGGACAAGGCCCGCCAGTTGCTGCGCCAGACCGACATGAGCGTGCTGGAGGTGGCGGTGGCGTGCGGATTCGAGTCGGCGTCGTATTTCACCCGCTGCTATCGGACGCGGTTCGAGCGGTGTCCGCGGGAGGATCGACTGGCCAAGGTAGTTTGAGACCGGGCCCAGGACCTTTGTAGGAGCGGCCTCGTGCCGCGAAAGGGGTGCGAAGCGCCCCCATGAATCGTGCATCAAGCTGATATTGCCAGGGCCGCTTCGCGGCCCTTTCGCGGCACGAGGCCGCTCCTACAGGTTAAAACGGCACAACGCGGTGTTCCTGTTGACCAATGGTCTGCAGATACTCCGACCGCTCATCGCTACGCTGCGCTACACAGGTGTTCCATGCCGCCTCGAACGCCTTGCTGCCTGGCTTTTCGGCATAGGTCTCGACCTTGCAGTCGGCATCGCGCAATTGCGCCCACAGCTTCTCGGCTGCCTCCATACGCCCGGTCAGCGCACCGGCCTTGTCGCTTTCGTCGGCGTACTGGTCGCGGATGCGTTGCATCAAGTCATCGTAGGCAGCCTTCAGCTCGCGCTCGGCGGTCTGCTTGTTGTAGGCCGCGCAGGCATAGCCCTGCTGGTCGCTCTCGACGTTGTCGCAGGGCGTGCTTTCTTCTTCGGCGGCCTGAGCGCCGCACGCGACGGCCAGCAGGACCAGCCATGCCATTGATTTCATCCGTTTTCTCCTGAACAGGCTGACGAATCGCCGGGATTCTCGCTCAGCCTCGGGCGCGGCGATAGCTCCCTGACGAAATGTTCATCAAAGGCTTGCAAAGGCAGTTGTCGAGACTGGCTCTCATCTGCGAGGCGCAGGCCAGAGCGTGCCCTGTCGGGCTTTGACGCTTTCGGCAAACCCCCTGTCGTTTTTGCATCGGGGCGCCTCGGGCGGCAGGCATATGCTGGCCCCAAAGCGCCGGCACAAGGTTCGGCGCATGCAGACTTCAATAAAAGGGGACAGCCTGATGAGCCCAGCCGAACTTCACGCCGACAGCATCGTCATCGACGGCCTGATCATTGCCAAATGGAACCGCGAGCTGTTCGAGGACATGCGCAAGGGCGGGCTGACCGCGGCCAACTGCACGGTCTCGGTGTGGGAGGGCTTCAAGGCCACCGTCGACAATATCGCGTCCAGCCAGAAGCTGATCCGCGACAACAGCGACCTGGTGATGCCGGTGCGCACCACCGCCGACATCCGCAAGGCCAAGGAGCTGGGCAAGACCGGCATCCTTTTCGGCTTCCAGAACGCCCATGCGTTCGAGGACCAGATCGCCTATGTCGACGTGTTCAAGCAACTGGGCGTGGGCATCGTGCAGATGTGCTACAACACCCAGAACCTGGTGGGCACCGGTTGCTACGAGCGTGATGGTGGCCTGTCGGGCTTCGGCCGCGAGATCGTCGCCGAGATGAACCGCGTCGGCATCATGTGCGACCTGTCCCACGTCGGCTCCAAGACCTCCGAAGAAGTCATCCTCGAGTCGAAGAAGCCGGTCTGCTATTCCCACTGCCTGCCATCGGGCCTCAAAGAACACCCACGCAACAAGTCCGACGCGGAGCTTAAGTTCATTGCCGACCACGGCGGCTTCGTCGGCGTGACCATGTTCGCGCCGTTCCTCGCCAAGGGCATCGACTCGACCATCGACGACTACGCCGAGGCCATCGAGTACACCATGAACATCGTAGGCGAGGATGCCATCGGCATTGGCACCGACTTCACCCAGGGCCACGGCCAGGACTTCTTTGAGTACCTGACCCACGACAAGGGCTACGCCCGTCGCCTGACCAACTTCGGCAAGATCATCAACCCGCTGGGTATCCGTACCGTCGGCGAGTTCCCCAACCTGACCGAAACCCTGCTCAAACGCGGCCACTCCGAACGCGTGGTGCGCAAGATCATGGGCGAAAACTGGGTCAGCATCCTCAAGGATGTGTGGGGCGAATAAAGCCGCTCTCCAAGCCTGAAAGCCCCTGCCAGCAACGCCGGGGCATCCAAACAAAAAATTTTATGGAGTTGAGTTTCCATGGCCAAGATCGCCCCGCAATTGCCAATCGAAGTCGACAGCGAGACCGGTGTCTGGACCAGCGACGCCCTGCCGATGCTCTATGTGCCACGGCATTTCTTCGTCAACAACCACATGGGCATCGAGGAGGTGCTGGGCGCCGACAAGTACGCCGAGATCCTCTACAAGGCCGGCTACAAGTCCGCCTGGCACTGGTGCGAGAAAGAGGCCGAATGCCATGGCCTGGAAGGCGTGGCGGTGTTCGAGCACTACATGAAGCGCCTGTCCCAGCGTGGTTGGGGCCTGTTCCAGATCCAGGACATCGACCTGGAAAAAGGCACCTGCAGCGTCAAGCTCAAGCACTCCGCATTCGTGTACGTCTATGGCAAGTGCGGCCGCAAGGTCGACTACATGTTCACCGGCTGGTTCGCCGGGGCCATGGACCAGATTCTCGCTGCCCGCGGCAGCTCGATCCGTACCGTGGCCGAGCAGGTCTACGGTGGGTCGGAAGAAGGCCACGAAGATGGCCTGTTCGTTACAAAGCCGTTGTAAGCCGGAGATAGCGTCATGGCCTTCGAAGCAATGTTCCAGCCGATCCAGATCGGCAAGCTGACCGTCCGCAACCGTGTGCTCAGCACCGCGCACGCCGAGGTCTACGCCACCGACGGCGGCATGACCACCGACCGCTACGTGAAGTACTACGAAGAGAAGGCCAAGGGCGGCATCGGCCTGGCCATCTGCGGCGGCTCGTCGGTGGTGGCCATCGACAGCCCGCAGGAGTGGTGGTCGTCGGTGAACCTGTCTACCGACCGCATCATCCCGCACTTCCAGAACCTCGCCGACGCCATGCACAAGCATGGCGCCAAGATCATGATCCAGATTACCCACATGGGCCGTCGCTCGCGCTGGGACGGCTTCAACTGGCCGACCCTGATGTCGCCGTCGGGCATTCGCGAACCGGTGCACCGCGCCACCTGCAAGACCATCGAGGTGGAGGAGATCTGGCGGGTGATCGGCAACTACGCGCAAGCGGCGCGTCGTGCCAAGGAGGGCGGCCTGGATGGTGTCGAGCTGTCGGCCGTGCACCAGCACATGATCGACCAGTTCTGGAGCCCACGGGTCAACAAGCGTACCGACGAGTGGGGCGGCACCTTCGAAGGCCGCATGAAATTTGGCCTGGAAGTGCTCAAGGCCGTGCGCAAGGAAGTCGGTGACGACTTCTGCGTGGGCATGCGCATCTGCGGCGACGAGTTCCACCCCGATGGCCTGAGCCACGAGGACATGAAGCAGATCGCCGCCTACTACGACGCCACTGGCATGCTCGATTTCATCGGCGTGGTCGGCTCGGGCTGCGACACCCACAACACCCTGGCCAACGTCATCCCCAACATGAGCTACCCGCCGGAGCCCTTCCTGCACCTGGCGGCCGGCATCAAGGAAGTGGTCAAGGTCCCGGTGCTGCACGCGCAGAACATCAAGGACCCGAACCAGGCAACGCGCATCCTCGAAGGCGGCTACGTCGACATGGTCGGCATGACCCGCGCGCACATCGCCGACCCGCACCTGATCGCCAAGATCAAGATGGGCCAGGTCGACCAGATCAAGCAGTGCGTCGGTGCCAACTACTGCATCGACCGTCAGTACCAGGGCCTGGATGTGCTGTGCATCCAGAACGCCGCGACCTCCCGTGAATACATGGGCGTGCCGCACATCATCGAGAAATCCACCGGGCCGAAGCGCAAGGTGGTGGTGGTTGGCGCAGGCCCGGCCGGCATGGAGGCGGCCCGCGTCGCCGCCGAGCGTGGCCACGACGTCACCGTGTTCGAGAAGAAAGACCAGATCGGCGGGCAGATCACCATCGCCGCCAAGGCGCCGCAGCGCGACCAGATCGCCGGCATCACCCGCTGGTACCAGCTGGAGTTCGCCCGCCTCAAGGTCGACCTGCGCCTGGGGACCGCCGCGGATGTGGACACCATCCAGGACCTGCGCCCGGACATCATCGTGCTGGCGGTGGGCGGCCATTCGTTCCTCGAGCAGAACGAGCACTGGGGTGCCGCCGAAGGGCTGGTGGTGAGCAGCTGGGATGTGCTGGATGGCAAGGTGGCGCCGGGCAAGAACGTGCTGGTGTACGACACCATCTGCGAGTTCACCGGCATGTCGGTGGCCGACTTCATCGCCGACAAGGGCAGCCAGGTCGAGATCGTCACCGACGACATCAAGCCGGGCGTGGCCATGGGCGGCACGAGCTTCCCGACCTACTACCGCAGCATGTACCCCAAGGAAGTGATCATGACCGGCGACATGATGCTGGAAAAGGTCTATCGCGAGGGCGACAAGCTGGTGGCGGTGCTCGAGAACGAGTACACCGGCGCCAAGGAAGAGCGCGTGGTCGATCAGGTGGTGGTGGAGAACGGTGTGCGGCCTGACGAGCAGCTGTACTACGCGCTCAAGGACGGCTCGCGCAACAAGGGCCAGATCGACGTGGAGGCGCTGTTCGCCATCAAGCCGCAGCCGATCCTCAGCCAGCCGGGCGAGGGTTACCTGCTGTATCGCATCGGTGACTGCGTGGCCCAGCGCAACGTGCATGCGGCGATCTATGACGCCTTGCGCTTGTGCAAGGACTTCTGATCGCACCGCCTCTCTAGAGGCGGGATTGGCCCCCTGTAGGAGCGGCCTTGTGTCGCGAAAGGGCTGCGCAGCGGCCCCAGCAATTTGTCAGCGCTGAGAATGCTGGGGCCGCTTCGCGACCCTTTCGCGACACAAGGCCGCTCCTACAGGGGTCGGTGCCGCCCTTGAGAGCGGCGCAGGATTCTAGCTGTTGTGGGAGCCTCCCATGTTGAACACCCTCTTACCCATCCTGCTGTTCACCGCCCTCGGCCTGGCGGTGCTCGGCGCCCTGCGCCGGGTGCGCATGTGGCGGCGCGGGCGGCCTAGCAAGGTTGACCTGATTGGTGGCCTGCTGGCCATGCCGCGGCGCTACCTGGTGGACCTGCACCATGTGGTCGAGCGTGACAAGTACATGTCCAAGACCCACGTCGCCACCGCAGGCGGCTTCGTGCTGTCGGCCGTGCTGGCGATCCTGGTGCATGGCTTCGGCCTGCACAGCAAGATCCTCGGCTACGCCTTGCTGGTGGCCACGGTGATCATGTTCACGGGCGCGCTCTTCGTCTTCAAACGCCGGCTCAATCCGCCTTCGCGCCTGTCCAAGGGCCCATGGATGCGCCTGCCGAAAAGCCTGCTGATGTTCGCGGCGAGCTTCTTCATCGCCACGCTGCCGGTTGCCGGCATCCTGCCGGAAGGGACCGGTGGCTGGGTGCTGGTCGCCTTGCTGGGCGTTGGCGTGCTGTGGGGCGTGTCCGAGCTGTTCTTCGGCATGACCTGGGGCGGCCCGATGAAGCACGCCTTCGCTGGTGCCCTGCACCTGGCTTGGCACCGCCGCGCCGAGCGCTTCGGCGGTGGCCGCTCCACCGGCCTCAAGCCGCTGGACCTCGAAGACCCCAACGCACCGCTGGGCGTGGAGAAACCGGTCGATTTCACCTGGAACCAACTGCTCGGTTTCGACGCCTGCGTGCAGTGCGGCAAGTGCGAGGCCATGTGCCCGGCGTTCGCCGCCGGCCAGCCGCTGAACCCGAAGAAACTCATCCAGGACATGGTCATCGGCCTGGCCGGTGGCACCGACGCGCAGTTCGCTGGCAGCCCTTACCCCGGCAAGGCGGTCGGCGAGCATGGCGGCCATCCGCACCAGCCGATCGTCAACGGCCTGGTGGATGCCGAGACGCTGTGGTCGTGCACCACCTGCCGCGCCTGCGTCGAGGAATGCCCGATGATGATCGAGCATGTCGATGCCATCGTCGACATGCGCCGCCACCTGACCCTGGAAAAGGGCGCCACGCCGAACAAGGGCGCCGAGGTGCTGGACAATCTGATCGCCACCGACAACCCTGGCGGTTTCGCCCCGGGCGGGCGGATGAACTGGGCGGCCGACCTCAACCTCAAGCTGATGTCCGAGGTGAAGCGCACCGAGGTGCTGTTCTGGGTCGGCGACGGCGCCTTCGACATGCGCAACCAGCGCACCCTGCGGGCCTTCGTCAAAGTGCTCAAGGCTTCGGGCGTGGACTTCGCCGTGCTCGGCCTTGAGGAGCGCGACAGCGGTGACGTGGCCCGGCGCCTGGGCGACGAGGCGACCTTCCAGCAACTGGCCAAGCGCAACATACAGACCCTGGCCAGGTACCAGTTCCAGCGCATCGTCACCTGCGATCCGCACAGCTTCCATGTGCTGAAGAACGAGTACGGCGCCCTCGGCGGCGACTACCAGGTGCAGCACCACAGCACCTACATCGCCGAGCTGATCGCCGCGAACAAGCTCAACCTCGGCCAGCACAAGGGCGGCAGTGTCACCTACCACGACCCGTGCTACCTGGGCCGCTACAACGGCGAATACGAAGCCCCGCGCGAAGTGCTCAAGGCGCTGGGTATCGAAGTGCGCGAGATGCAGCGCTCGGGCTTCCGCTCCCGCTGTTGCGGCGGTGGCGGCGGTGCGCCGATCACCGATATCCCCGGCAAGCAGCGTATTCCCGACATGCGCATGGACGATATCCGCGAGACCGAGGCCGAGCTGGTGGCGGTGGGTTGTCCACAGTGCACGGCGATGCTCGAAGGCGTGGTCGAACCGCGTCCACAGATCAAGGACCTGGCCGAGCTGGTCGCCGATGTGCTGATCGAAGACCAAACCCCTGCAACCCCGAAGTCGCAGGCCGCCAAACGTGAACCTGCGGAGGTGCACTGATGAGCGACATCATCCGCCGCGACCCACGCGCCGAGTGGATCGCCCGTAACCGCCTGCACCCGCTGCACGCGGCGATGCAGACGCAACAGACGAGCTGGATGGGCCCCCACGGCATTATCCGCAAGAACCCGCACGCGATCGCCGCCGGCTTCATCGGCCCCAGCGGCCTCAAGCGCATCGACCGCAGCGGCGCCCAGCAGGGCACCGGTGTCGGCGGGCGACGCAGTGCGGCCGCCGAAGTGCAGTTGCCGCTGCACACTGTGGTGCAACCGGCCTTCTACATTGCCGTGGTGCCGGACATGGTCGGTGGCCGCCTGGGCAGCCACGACCGCGACCTGCTGGGCCTTGCCCATAGCCTTGCCGGTAGCGATGGCGCGGTGTTGGCCGTCGTGTTCGGCGAGCACAAGGAAAACAACTTTTCCACAGCCGGCGTTGATCGGTTGCTGGTCATCGAGGGCGAGGCCTTCGCAGGTTATGCACCGGAGCAACTGGTCCAGGGCCTGCGGGCTGTGGATAACCAATTCGCGCCGCACCACTGGCTGTTGCCCGACAGCCGTACCGGCGGCGGCGAACTGGGACGCCGCCTGGCCGCCGCGCTAGGCGAACGCCCGGCGACGCGGGTGTGGCAGGTCAAGGATGGCCAATGCATCGGTCGCGCCGGTGCCGGCCAGCAGGA
Source organism: Pseudomonas sp. DVZ6 (assembly GCF_024259445.1). Taxonomy (NCBI): domain Bacteria; kingdom Pseudomonadati; phylum Pseudomonadota; class Gammaproteobacteria; order Pseudomonadales; family Pseudomonadaceae; genus Pseudomonas; species Pseudomonas sp. DVZ6. The sequence continues at coordinate 21,607 of NZ_JANCLM010000017.1, read as the reverse complement.
TATCCAGCGCAGTGTGCCGCGGTTGATCCTGGCCGCCGCCGAATGTGCCGAGCCGGTCAGCGAAACCCGTCACGAAGCGCTGCCGGTGGAGTTGTCCACAGGCGTGGCGCGCAGCCTGTCGCGTATCGAAGACCTGGGCTCGGTGGCCGTCGACCCGGCCGCCATCGCCATGGCCGAGGCCGAGTTCATCGTCTCCGGTGGCAACGGCGTCAAGGACTGGGACCTGTATCACCGGGCCACCGCGGCCCTCGGCGCCACCGAGGGTGCGTCGCGGGTGGCGGTGGACGACGGCTTCATGCCGCGCAACCGCCAGGTCGGCGCCACCGGCACCTGGGTCACGGCGCGGGTCTACGTGGCCGTGGGTATCTCCGGCGCCATCCAGCATCTGCAGGGCATCGGTGCCTGCGACAAGGTGGTGGCGATCAACATGGACCCAGGCTGCGACATGATCAAGCGAGCCGACCTGTCGGTGATTGGCGACAGCTCGGCGATTCTCAAGGCGCTGATCGAGGCTGTGGACAACTTCCGCAGCGGCGGCCAGCGCGACGCGGCATAGGGGCAGCGAGCATGAGTACGAAAGTCATCAGCCTGGTCTCGATCGGCGCCCACCCCAGCTCCGGCCGCGCCCGCCGCGCCGAGCAGGATGCCCGCGCCGTGGAGCTGGGCCTGCAACTGGCTGGGGATAACTTGCAGGTGGTGCATGCCGGCGATCCTCGCGAAGAGGCGCTGCGTGCCTACCTGGGCATGGGGCTGGAGCATCTGGATGTGCTGGAACAGCCTGCCGGCGCCGATGTGCTGAGCGTGCTCGGCGACTATCTGCGTGACGCGGGAGCACAGCTGGTGCTGACCGGCAGCCAGGCTGAAACCGGCGAAGGCTCGGGGATGCTGCCATTCCTGCTGGCCGAGAAGCTGGGCTGGCCGCTGGTGGTGGGGCTGGCCGAGGTCGAATCCATCGACAACGGCACCGCCCAGGTGCTGCAAGCCTTGCCAAGGGGCCAACGGCGTCGCCTGAAGGTGCGCTTGCCGTTACTGGCAACTGTGGATAACGCCGCGCCCAAGCCTCGGCAATCGGCCTTCGGCCCGGCGCGACGTGGGGTGTTGGCGGCGCGTAACGTGGCGCTGATCGAGGATCCGCTGCTGGCCGAGGATGCCCTGCAACCGGCCAGGCCAAGGCCCAAGCGGCTCAAGGTGATCAAGGCCAAGAGTGGTGCGGACCGCATGAAAGCCGCTACGGCCAAGGCCAGTGGCGGGGGCGGCAAGGTGCTCAAGGATGTGTCGCCACAGGAGGGCGCCGAGGCGATCCTGAAGCTGCTGGTGGAGGAGGGTGTTCTGCGCTGATAGGCGGTAAACACTATCCACAAGCTCATAACGCCCGATGAAGGTGTCCAAAATCATTAGGCCAGATCACATCCCCTGTGGGAGCGGGTTTACCCGCGAATACCAGCGAAGCTGGTGCCAGGCACCGCAGTGCTCGTTTCGCGGGTAAACCCGCTCCCACAGGGGGCCACTGTTTGCGCTCCACCATAGCCGCGCTGATCCCTGTGCATAACTATCCTCGGAATCCAGCACGGCTGACATTGATTCGAACCCGCTCCGTCACTTGCCCACTGAATCTGTTTGCCAGGCTGTGTATAAAATGTTCGTGAATTGCCAGAGCCATTGAAATTAAAGGCCTACAGAGGATAGATCAAAAAATGCTCAGTTCGGTGAAAGGCACAACCCAACTGTAGTGCCAGTTACCAGCGAAGTTGCTCACAATCGCTGTTGGTGGCCCTGTGGACAACATGTTTGGATTTATCTACAGGCATTGAATCCATTGGGTTGGAGGGTGATGGATGTTTTTTGATCAGTCCTTCGTCATCGTGGCTAAAGTCTTGGAACAAAAGCGCTTCATGACGCTATCCACAGGCCTGCAAGATTCCGGGTCTGCCTTATCAACATTCTCTGTTGGTCCATCTGTGGAAAACATGTTCGGTTTTGTCTGAACCCCACGCTTTCAAAGGCTTGTAAGCTGTTGGTTGTTTTTTGACCAATTCAGAAACCCCAATCATTCAAACTACGTCGTCCAGTCTACTGGAATGGCTGTGGATAAAGCCCGCGATCAGGCACTTCCGGTCATGGAGACCTGGCATTTTTGTCAGTTATCTCAGCACAACGGCAATGCTAGCTTGGCGCCAATCAGCCCATAGAGCACAAGCACATGGCCCGGAAATGTTTGCTCGCCGCAGACAGGCTGCAAAGCCCACATACAACGATGACTTCGTCAGGCCGGACACCGGTCGGCTACACACCCTATGGCTGGCGCCGCGCGCCGAAAGGGGCATCGATAACGGGGTTCACTGGCCAACTGCGAGAGTTCGAGTTGGGCTGTTACCTGCTGGGTAATGGTCATCGTGTTTTTAGTCCGTCTTTGATGCGGTTTTTCTCTGCCGATGTGATGAGTCCGTTTGGGGGAGGCGGGGTGAATAGTTATGCCTACTGTCAAGGTGATCCAATTAACAGGAACGATCCAAGCGGAAATATTCCAAATTTTATAGTGACGGCTGCAGGCAATACACCTGGGTTAGTTGTACTTGGCGTGAATGTCGTCAAATCTGTTGTGACGAGACAGCTTCCATCTGCCGTGGACTGGGTTGTTGATACGGCTACTGGTACTATTGCTGCACTTGGAATGAATGCTGCTCGCATGCAATATAATGCGGCCTCCTCAAGCCCGGACGGAAGCGGACAAGATAGCCTGGCTAACGACATGGCTGATTGGACAACAGTGAGCAACGCAGTAATCGCTACCGGTGTTGCAGTTGGTGCTGGATACTGGGTGATCAAGAAGGGCGGAGTCAAAAAGGTAATTCAGATCTTAAGCGATGACATATCCCCGCCGCCTTCGCCGGGTCTAAGTATGGTTACAGGTGGTGAACTAACAGAGGTGCAGAAATTAATACAAGCGAATGATAAGGCAATCAGTCGCCGACAGAGTAGGATGGAAACGTTTGGAGGACCACCTAGTGGGGGCGGGGTGGGGCAGGCCTTGATGGGTAATAGTGTCCAAGCCAGCGGAGACGAAATTCGAAATGGCAACAAAGCTAAATAAAATACGTGCAACCTACTTGTAGAGCGGTTTCAGTGCCGCAGCTAGGAGTTTTGACGTGCTCTCATCTTCCCTGATCCTTGGATGTGATCAACAACACAGCCGGTTGACGGCTGCTGATGGTCACTCTGAGAGAATAATTTCCTATACACCCTACGGCCATAGCTTATCCCATACAGATCTGGCCTGCATCGGGTACACAGGGCTGCCGCTTGAAAAAACTATGGCTTGTTACATGGCAGGGCACGGCCGTCGAGCACTCAATCCGAACCTGATGCGGTTTAACTCGCCTGATCGACTCAGTCCATTCGGAAAGGGGGGGATAAACTGTTATGTATATTGTGGGGGGGACCCCATAAATTGGCATGATCGCTCAGGTCAAACACAGGGGCGGTTTTCAGGGTCGATGGTAACTTTGACTGATAAGGGGGATTCAAGTTTTTTTGATCGGCTCATATCTCTATTCAAGTTTAGATATAGTGAGTTAAAAAAGGAGTTGGTAAATATGAGAAAATTGATTGATAAGTCGGAGGGCTTCTTGGACAGAAGTAAGGGGGTGGGCAATGAGTTTAGCAAGGAGCGTCTAACTGTTCTTGTTCAGGTGGCCACAATGGAAATTATGAGTTCTGATATCTCCAGTGAGATGGCGAAAGTAGAGAAAAGCATGTCGGAAATTGGTCGATATGCTAAGTCTAAGGCGGTTGGAAGATTCTCTGAGCTTCCCGTCAAAGATGTAGAGGGTGAGGCTATTGCGGCAAGCAATGACGGAGGTGAATATTCTGAGCTTCAGGTTGGCCGCGAGCGGCTAGGTACATGGCCAAGCTCAAAGTTGATCAGGGAGCGGTAGGGTGGCGCGAAAACTAACTTTAGAAGTTTCGAGTTACATATAGCGCTGGTCAGAATTGCTGCTTGTCGATAAATATGGCAAGGGCTGTTGTTGTCTTGAGTGGATTTTTGTGCGGTAAGTTTTTGTTTGAAAGTCCTGTTTTTACCTGTATGGCCAAGTTCTAGGTGCTTGTCGACAGGCATGAATATTCAGTTGGACTGATATTTTTCCCGTTTCTCTTATCGTCCAATCGATTAATAGCACGCAATCTGCACAGCAAAGGTGCACCCAATGGCTACGCCAACGCTAATAGCGAGCGACAGACTGCAGAGTCCTCTCCTGGTTCAGCGCTCCACCAACAGGATCGCCGCAGCCTACACACCTTATGGACAAAGGTCGCCATCCTCGTTCCCCACGGCATTGGGCTTCACCGGTCAGCCTTTCGAGCAAGCCCTGGATGGCTATGTGCTGGGCAGTTATCGCGTCTACAGCACCAGGCTCATGCGCTTTCTCAGTGGGGATTCGTGGAGCCCCTTTGGCGGAGGGGGGCTCAATGCCTATTGCTACTGTAGGGGCAATCCGGTCGACCGGCGTGATCCGACAGGTCATATTGTCGTTGATCCTTACACTGCGGCCAAAGCCGGCTTCTTTATCACCACCAATGCAGTTTCACTTGGCGCGACGCTCACGAGTCCGCCCCCGCAAGACGAGTTGGGTGTCGCGCTGAATAGGGCGGCGATTACCGCTCCGTTCGTGGCATTCGTGGCGCAGGCGGTGAATGCGCTTGGAGTAACTGGCGCAGACTTGATGGTTGTGGCGTCAACTGCTACTGGCGCCATAGCCACCGCTGGGAAGGCAATAGTGAGTTCTCTTGCACCCGGTGCTGAGCCAGCAAAAAATGTAAAAGCAAACGTGAGGGCTTACTTCCGTGGAGTCAATGAACCATCGGTGGATGTAGAGTCTGGAGGTGCAGCTTTGATTAACCCTCCACCCTCCACCAGAGAACAAGGGACTCAAACTATTGACCTCGAAAATGGTGTTCGACCGCGAGTCAACACTGGGTCTGGTCTTCGGCGAAGAAGGGTCGGGGTTGTCACGCAACCTGATCTAGGCCATGTGTCTGGAGGAGGCCAGGACAGTGCTTCCCCGCCTAGAAGCCCCCAAAGCAAAAAGCATGAAATACGCGACCTGAGCGATTGATATGAGTGACCAGGTGTAAACCCGCTCCACTCAAAGGGCCGCAATGCGGCCCTTTGAGACAAGTAGTCGACTGTACCCTTCTACTACCTCATTGAGCCTGCACTTCCCTCAGATAAGCCGCCGGCTCCGCCCCCAGATTGTTCAACAGCCGCTGGCTATACCAGTCGATGAAGTTCACCACCCCAAACTCATAGGTTTTCGAGTAAGGCCCCGGCTGGTACGCCGTGGAGTTGATGCCCCGCTGGTTCTCCTCCGCCAACCGCCGATCCTGGTCGTTGGTGGCGTCCCACACCTTGCGCATGTCCTCGGGGTTGTAATCGACGCCCTCCACCGCATCCTTGTGCACCAGCCATTTGGTGGTGACCATGGTCTCCTGGGCGCTGATCGGCCACACGGTGAACACGATCATGTGGTCGCCCATGCAGTGGTTCCACGAATGCGGCAGGTGCAGGATGCGCATCGAGCCCAGGTCCGGGTTCTTGATACGGCCCATCAGCTTCTGGCAGGCCTGCTTGCCGTCCATGGTCATCGACACGGTGCCCTTGAGCAGCGGCATGCGCACGATGCGGTTACGCAGGCCATGGCTCTTGTGCAGGTACGGAATCTTCTCGGCTTCCCAGGCGGCGGCCGAGGCGGCGACGTGATCCTTGAATTCCTGGCTGGCGCGAGGGTCGTTGGTGTCGTCCCACTCCAGCAGGGTCTTCAGTAATTCGGGGTGCGAGCCGCTGCAGTGGTAGCATTCGCGGTTGTTCTCCAACACCAGTTTCCAGTTGGCCTTCTCCATCAAGGTGGTCTGCACCGCCACCTTGGTGTTCTCCATGTCGTAGGGTTCCATGTAGTGGTCGAGGGTGGCGAGGAACTCGTCGATGGCCGGCGGGTTCTCGGCCAGGCTGATGAAGATGTAGCCGCCGGCCACCTTCACGTTCACGGGCTTTAGGCCGTACTGGTTCATGTCGAAGTCGGCGCCCATCTCGGTGCCGGCGAACAGCAGGCGACCATCGAGTTCGTAGGTCCACTGGTGGTAGTGGCAGACCAGCTTGGCCACCTTGCCTTTGTCGCTGACGCACAGGCGCGAACCGCGGTGGCGGCAGACGTTGTGGAAGGCGTGCACCTTACCTTCGGCACCGCGTATCACGATGATCGGATTCTTGCCGATCTGCAGGGTGATGTAGTTGCCCTTGGTCGGGATCTCGCAAACCATGCCGGCGATCAGCCATTCCTTGTGGAAGATCTCCTGCATGTCGATCTGGAACAGGCGCTCGTCGCAGTAGAACGGTTGCGGCAGCGAGTAGGTGCGCTCGCGGGTCTGCAGCATCTCGGCGGTGGCCTTGCGTGCAGGTTCCAGTGGATCGCCCAGGCTCAGGGTTGCGGTGACGTCCATCGTGTGGTCCTCGGGGCCGCGTGCGGCCGGCTGAAGTGGCTAATCGTTGTTGTAGTGCCGCAAGGCTGTTGTTCGCGATAAACAGCCTGTTGTTTTGCCGAGGAGTGTGCGTCCGGGCCGGGAAAGGACCATATCCACGGGCGACATGGCCGCATCGAATTCCGACGCGCCAACCCTTGTAGCGCGGGGCTGGTCGCGATAAGCACGCCGATGTCGCGGATGGGAATGTACGGCGCGGTGCGCTTGCGCATTATCGGAGCCATAAGAATGGCCGACAGTCGGCTGCTGGAGATGAACATGTCCGATACCTTCCTCAATCCGGTTACCACCCAGACCTGGGCCAATGGCCGCCACATCGTGCGTTGCGTCAAGGTCATCCAGGAAACCTGGGACGTGCGCACCTTCTGCTTCATGGCCGACCAGCCGATCATGTTCTTCTTCAAGCCCGGGCAGTTCGTCACGCTGGAGCTGGAGATCGAAGGCAAGCCTGTGATGCGTTCGTACACCATCTCCAGTTCGCCGTCGGTGCCCTACAGCTTCTCCATCACCGTCAAGCGTGTGCCGGGCGGGCTGGTGTCGAACTTCCTCCACGACACCATGCACGAGGGCGCCGAATTGCCGGTGCACGGGCCGGTGGGGCTGTTCAACGCCATCGATTTCCCGGCGGGCAAGGTGCTGTACCTCTCGGGCGGCGTCGGCATCACCCCGGTGATGTCCATGGCGCGCTGGTTCTACGACACCAACGCCAACGTCGACATGGTCTTCGTGCACAGCGCCCGCTCGCCGAAGGACATCATCTACCACCGCGAGCTGGAGCAGATGGCTTCGCGCATCCCCAACTTCAGCCTGCACATCATCTGCGAGAAGCACGGCTTGGGCGAACCCTGGGCCGGTTACCGTGGCTACCTGAACCAGCGGCTGATGGAGCTGATCGCCCCGGACTACCTGGAGCGCGTGATTTTCTGCTGCGGCCCGACGCCGTACATGAGCGCGGTCAAGCGCATGCTCGAGGCAGTCGGCTTCGACATGAAGAACTACCACGAGGAATCGTTCGGCGCGACGCCGCCTGAGGCCAAGGCCGACGCGGTGGAGCATGCCGAAGCCGCGGCCGATGCGCCGGAAGTGGATGTGGCCGACCTCAACCTGGTGGAGTTCGTCGGCAGCGACAAGAGTATCCGCGTGGCCCCGGGCGAGACCGTGCATGCGGCGGCGGCCAAGGTCGGGCTGATGATTCCCAAGGCCTGCGGCATGGGTATCTGCGGCACCTGCAAGGTGCTCAAGCTCGGCGGCGAGGTGGAGATGGAGCACAACGGCGGGATTACCGAGGAGGATGAGGCCGAGGGCTACATCCTGTCGTGCTGCAGCGTGCCGAAGGGGGATGTGCGGATCGAGTATTGATCTGAATACGTACAGGGCTGCTTCGCAGCCCTTTCGCGGCACAAGGCCGCTCCTACAGGAAAACGCGTAACCCTGTAGGAGCGGCCTTGTGCCGCGAAAGGGCCGCAAAGCGGCCCCGGCTTTTTCAGGTGCGGAAGCGGGCCACCAGGCTGCTCAGATCCACCGCCAGACGCGACAGCTCGGCACTCGCCGCACTGGTCTGATGCGCCCCGGTGGCGCTCTGCACCGACAGGTCGTTGATGTTCACCAGGTTGCGGTCCACTTCACGGGCGACCTGGGCCTGCTCCTCGGCGGCACTGGCGATCACCAGGTTGCGCTCGTTGATCTGCGCCACCGCGCCGGCGATGGTATCCAGCGCCAGGCCCGCGCCACGGGCGATGTTCAGGGTCGACTCGGCGCGCTCGGTGCTGGTGCGCATCGAGTCCACGGCCTGCTCGGTGCCGCCCTGGATGCTGCCGATCATCCGCTCGATCTCGCTGGTGGACTGCTGGGTGCGATGCGCCAGTGCGCGCACCTCGTCGGCGACCACGGCAAAGCCACGACCAGCCTCGCCGGCGCGGGCGGCCTCGATGGCGGCGTTGAGCGCCAGCAGGTTGGTCTGGTCGGCCAGGCCACGGATCACGTCCAGCACCTTGCCGATATCGCGGGACTGCTCGGCCAGGTGGGTGATCAGCTTGGCGGTGGACTGCACGTCGCCGCTCATGCGCTCGATGGCGCCCACGGTCTCCATCACCAGGTCACGGCCATCGCCGGCCGAACGGCTGGCTTCGCTGGAGGCCTCGGAGGTGCTCACCGCGTTGCGCGCCACTTCCTCGACCGCGCTGGTCATCTCGGTGACGGCGGTGGCGGCCTGCTCGATCTCGTTGTTCTGCTGCTGCAGGCCCCGGGCGCTTTCGTCGGTGACGCTGTTCAGCTCTTCAGCGGCGGAGGCCAGCTGGGTGGCGGAACCGGCGATCAGCTGCAGGGTGTCGCGCAGCTTGTCCTGCATCTTGGCCATGGCCTTGAGCAGGCGCGCGGCCTCGTCGGTGCCCTCGGCATCGATGTGGTGGGTGAGGTCGCCCTCGGCGATCTGCTCGGCGGACTTCAGCGCCTCATCGATGGGCTTGACGATGCTGCGGGTGAGCAGGAAGGCGAACAGCAGGGTCAGCACCGTGGCGGCCACCAGCAGGCTGATCACCAGGCCGAAGGCACCGCTGTACTGCTCGGCGGCCTGGGCGTTGGTGGCGCTGGTCTGGTCGGTGTTGATGCGCACCAGGGTGTCCATGATCTTGTTGATCTGCTCGGAGTTGTCCAGCAGGTCGCGGTTGAGCAGGTCGCGCAGGGCGTCGAGGTCGCCGGCCTGGCTCAGCGTGCGCATGCGTGCCTCGAGCTGGCGGTACTGGTTGAGCAGCAGGCCGTACTGGTCAAAGGCGGCTTTCTCGTCGGCGGCGGTTACCAGCGGCTCGTAGGCGCGGCGGGCCTTGTCTATCTGCGCGTTGCGCTCGTCCAGCAGGCGCAGGGTGTCCTGCTGGGTGGCCGGTTCGCGGTTGAGCAGCAGGCGGTAGGACAGGGTGCGCAGGCGCAGGTTGAGCGCGGTCAGCTCGTCGAGGGTCTTGATGCTGGGCACGCTGATTTCCTCGATGGTCACCCCGGCCTGGCGGATGTTGCCCATCTGGATCAGCGAGAACACGCCGAGGCCCAGCATCAGCAGGCCGATCACGGCGAACCCGAGCAGCGCGCGCGGCGCGATATTCATATTGCGTAAGGACATGGAGGCAGTTCCCAAGGCAGAAGAGGTGCCGCGATCCATGCGACGAAAGAAGACCTGCCTGCCTATCGGTCGTGACCGGCCAGTCTTGAGTCCGCAATGCAAAAATTGTGAGGCAGCTAACTATTTTCCTGACCAGCGGTTGATCCAGGTCGGAACAAGGGGGCCGATCCTGGGTCAACCTGAACCTGGCAAACACCTTTTGAATCCGATATTTAATGGCGGGGGCGGCAGTTTTTCCTTATCGTGTGCGCCCTTTGCAACAACCGAGATAGACGCATGTTGGAAACTTCCCTGAATCAACTCGAGCAACTGGTCAGCGACCTGATGCACAAGAACGCGCAACTGGCCGAGCAGAACGCCAGCCTCGGCCAGGAACTGGCCCAGGCCAAGGAAGAGAACGACAGCCTGCAGTTGTCGCTGATGGAGCAGGAAGAGAAGCACGGCGCCACCGCCGCCCGCATCCAGGCCCTGGTCGAGCGCGCCAGCGCGGGTGTCGTGAACGCATGAGACTGCAAGCGCAGCCGGTCAATGTCGTGTCGATCCTGGGCAACGACTATTCGCTCAAGGCGCCCGAAGGCCAGGAAGAAACCCTCTCCCAGGCCGTGCGCATGCTCAACGTCGCGCTGGCCGAAACCAAGCGCAACTACCCGACCCTGATCGGCGACAAGCTGCTGGTGCTGGCCGCGCTGAACCTGTGCTCCAAGCAGATCGAGCTGCAGCGTGAGCACGACAGCACCCTCGAGCGCACCCAGGCGCAGATCGACGCCACGGTCGATGCCATCAGCCGGACCATCGGCGACCAGTAAAGCGCTCAAGCATCCCCTGTGGGAGCGGGTTTACCCGCGAAGACGTCGGTGAAGCCACCATCGTCTTCGCGGGTAAACCCGCTCCCACAGTTGTTTTGTGCTGTCTCGGATCACTGGAATAACTGGATACTTAAGTGTATACACTTCCCGAAAAACAATAATTATCGGGGAGTGGGACATGCGTATCTGGCGGCGGAGCATCCAGTGGCAACTGATCGCGAGCATGGGCGCGGCCCTGCTGGCGAGCATCCTGGTGGTGGTGGTGATCTACACAATGGCGCTCAACCGCCTCACCGAGCGCTACCTGGTGGACACGGCGTTGCCGGCCAGCGTCGAGGCCATCCGCAACGATATCGAGCGCATGCTCGGCCAGCCGCTGGTGGCGGCGGCGGACATCGCCGGCAACACCCTCCTGCGCGACTGGCTGGCCGCCGGTGAAGCCCCGGCCGAGCTGCCACGCTTCATCGAATACCTGGACGCGGCCAAGCAGCGCAACCACGCCTTCACCACCCTGTTCGCCTCGACCGTCACCGGCCACTACTACAACGAGAAGGGCCTGGACCGCACCCTCAGCCGCGCCAACCCCAAGGACAAGTGGTTCTACGGCTACATCGACAGCGGCGCCGAGCGCCTGATCAACATCGATATCGACGGCTCCACTGGTGAGCTGGCGCTATTTATCGACTATCGGGTCGAGAAGGACGGCCAGCTGGTCGGCGTCGCCGGCATGGGCCTGCGTATGACCGAACTGTCGAAGCTGATCCACGATTTCAGTTTCGGCGAGCACGGCAAGGTTTTCCTGGTGCGCAATGACGGCCTGATCCAGGTCCATCCCGACCAGCAGTTCAGTGGCAAGCGCCAACTTGCCGAGCAGTTGGACGTCGAGGCGGCGAAGGCCGTGCTGGTGGGCGGTAAAGGCCTGCGCAGCAGCCGTTTCCAGCGTGATGGCGAGGATTACCTGGCCCTGGGCCTGCCCCTGCGTGACCTGAACTGGACCCTGGTGGCCGAGGTGCCGGAAGCCGAGATCTACGCCCAGGCCCGCCAGGCCATCTGGCAGACCTGCCTGATCGGCGGCGGTGTGGCGCTGCTGTCGCTGTTGCTGGTGGTGCTGCTGGCACGCGGGTTGGTGCGGCCCATTCGTCAGGTCACGGCGGCGTTGGTGCAGATCGGCGGTGGCGCGGGTGATCTCAGCCATCGCCTGGACGACTCGCGCCAGGACGAGCTGGGAGACCTGGCCCGTGGCTTCAACCGCTTCCTCGACAGCCAGCGCGGCCTGATCGGTGAAGTGCTGCGCACCACCGAGCGCCTGCACTTGTCGGTGGAGCAGGTGACCCAGGTGGTGGACAACACCGCCGAGCGCTCGGGCCGTCAGCAGGAAATGACTGAGATGGTCGCCACCGCCGTGCACGAGATGGGCCTGACCGTGCAGGACATCGCCCAGAATGCTGGCTCCGCCGCCCATGCCTCGCAGTCGGCGCGCGACGAGGCGTTGCAGGCGCGGGAGGTGGTACGCCGTTCCATCCACAACATCGAAGGCATGTCCGGCGAGATTGGCCGCGCTGCCGAGGCGGTAACGCAGCTGGCGGACGAGGTCGCCTCGATCGACGAAGTGCTGGCGGTGATCCGCAGTATTTCCGAGCAGACCAACCTGCTGGCGCTCAATGCCGCCATCGAAGCGGCGCGGGCCGGCGAGATGGGCCGGGGTTTTGCCGTAGTGGCCGATGAGGTGCGGACCCTGGCGCGGCGCACCCAGGTATCCACCGACGAGGTGCAGCAGATGATCCACCGACTCAAGCAGGGTGCGGGCACCGCCGTGGCGTCGATGCAGGCGGGGCAGCAGGCGACCGGCAACGGGGTCGAGTCGAGCCAGCGCACGGGGGCTTCGCTGGGGGCTATCACCGATCAGGTCGAGCGCATCAGCGGCATGAACGAGCAGGTGGCCACGGCGACCGAGGAGCAGTCGGCGGTGACCGAGGAGATCAACCGGACGGTGCAGGGGATTTCCGACCTGGCGCGGCAGACGGCCAGCGAAGTGCAGGGGTGTCGCGAGGAGTGCCAGGCGTTGCGTGGGCTGGCTGATGATCTGGCGCGGCAGATGGGTGGGTTCAGGCTTTAGATCGATGTTGGATTCTTCGCGGGTAACCCGCTCCCACAGGTTGATCACTGCCCTTGAAGACGGTGCCGTACCTGTGGGAGCGGGTTTACCCGCGAATGCGATCTGTCAGGCGCCGAAAATGGCGCGGATATCCGCCGCCAGCTCCCGCACCCGGGCTTCCTGGGTATCCCACGAACACATGAACCGCGCCCCACCGCTACCAATGAAGGTATAGAATCGCCAGCCTTTGTTGCGCAGCACCTCCAGCGCATGCTCCGGCATCTGCAGGAACACCCCGTTGGCCTCCACCGGGAACATCAGCTCGACTTCCGGCAGATCGCTCACCAGCGACGCCAGCAACTGCGCGCAGTGGTTGGCGTGCTTGCCATGGCGCATCCACGCGCCATCTTCCAGCAGCCCGACCCACGGCGCCGACAAGAAACGCATCTTCGACGCCAGTTGCCCGGCCTGCTTGCAGCGGTAGTCGAAGTCCTCGGCCAGGTCGCGGTTGAAGAACAGGATTGCCTCGCCGACCGCCATGCCATTCTTGGTGCCGCCAAAGCACAGCACATCAACCCCGGCCTTCCAGGTCAGCTCGGCCGGCGAGCAGCCGAGGAACGCGCAGGCGTTGGTAAAGCGCGCGCCGTCCATGTGCAGGTTCAGCCCCAGTTCCTTGCAGGTGGCGCTGATCGCCTTGAGCTCGTCGGGGCGATACACGGTACCCACTTCGGTGGCCTGGGTGATGGTCACCACGCGAGGCTTGGGGTAGTGGATGTCCTGGCGCTTGAGCGCCACTTCGCGGATCGACTGGGGCGTCAGCTTGCCGTTTACGCTGGCGGCGGTCAGCAGCTTGGAGCCGTTGGAGAAGAACTCCGGCGCGCCGCATTCGTCGGTCTCGACGTGGGCGGTCTCGGAGCAGATCACGCTGTGGTAGCTCTGGCACAGCGAGGCCAGGGCCAGGGAGTTGGCGGCGGTGCCGTTGAAGGCGAAGAACACCTCGCAGTCGGTCTCGAACAGCTTGCGGAAGTATTCCGAGGCGCGTTCGGTCCACTGGTCGTCGCCGTAGGCGCGTTGGTGGCCGTGGTTGGCCTTTTCCATCGCGGCCCAGGCTTCGGGGCAGATGCCGGAGTAGTTGTCGCTGGCGAATTGTTGGTTGTTGTCGGTCATGACGCCTGTCCTTTTGTACGACGCAGGATCGCACTCTAAACCATCGATTTGGCGGTTGCCTATGTAGGAGCGGCCTTGTGCCGCGAAAGGGGCGCGAAGCGGCCCCAGGATGTATGGCATGGCACAAATCGTCGGGGCTGCTGCGCAGCCCTTTCGCGGCACAAGGCCGCTCCTACAGGGATTGGTGTTGTCGGTGGATGAATGTCGTAAACGCGCCATTGCAAGGCGCGCGCAGGCATCTGTACCACCGTGCCCGGTCATACCATCGCTGCAAAGGGTGGGAAAACCCTCACCAGACAAGAAACGATCGCTGCCGGGAGATACACGATGTTCAGCAAGCAAGACCAGATCCAGGGTTATGACGACGCACTGCTGGCGGCGATGAATGCCGAGGAACAGCGCCAGGAAGATCACATCGAGCTGATCGCCTCGGAGAACTACACCAGCAAGCGCGTGATGCAGGCCCAGGGCAGCGGCCTGACCAACAAGTACGCCGAGGGTTACCCGGGCAAGCGCTACTACGGCGGCTGCGAGCATGTGGACAAGGTAGAAGCCCTGGCCATCGAGCGCGCCAAGCAGCTGTTCGGCGCCGACTACGCCAACGTCCAGCCGCACTCCGGTTCCTCGGCCAACAGCGCCGTGTACCTCGCCCTGCTGCAGGCCGGCGACACCATCCTGGGCATGAGTCTGGCCCACGGCGGCCACCTGACCCACGGTGCCAAGGTGTCGTCCTCGGGCAAGCTGTACAACGCCGTGCAGTACGGTATCGACACCAATACCGGCCTGATCGACTACGACGAAGTCGAGCGCCTGGCCGTCGAGCACAAACCGAAGATGATCGTCGCCGGCTTCTCGGCCTACTCCAAGACCCTGGATTTCCCACGCTTCCGTCAGATCGCCGATAAAGTCGGCGCGCTGCTGTTCGTCGACATGGCCCACGTTGCCGGCCTGGTCGCCGCCGGCCTGTACCCCAACCCGATCCCCTTCGCCGACGTGGTCACCACCACCACCCACAAGACCCTGCGCGGTCCGCGTGGCGGCCTGATCCTGGCCAAGAGCAACGAAGAGATCGAGAAGAAGCTCAACGCCGCCGTGTTCCCCGGCGCCCAGGGCGGCCCGCTGATGCACGTGATCGCCGCCAAGGCGGTGTGCTTCAAGGAAGCGCTGGAGCCTGAGTTCAAGAGCTACCAGAAACAGGTCATCGAAAACGCCCAGGCCATGGCCCAGGTGTTCATCGACCGTGGCTACGACGTGGTCTCCGGCGGCACCGACAACCACCTGTTCCTGGTCAGCCTGATCCGCCAGGGCCTGACCGGCAAGGACGCCGACGCCGCCCTCGGCCGCGCCCATATCACCGTCAACAAGAACGCCGTGCCCAACGACCCGCAGTCGCCGTTCGTCACCTCGGGCCTGCGTATCGGCACCCCGGCCGTCACCACCCGTGGCTTCAAGGTCGCCCAGTGCGTGGCACTGGCCGGCTGGATCTGCGATGTGCTGGACAACCTGGGTGACGCCGATGTCGAGGCCGATGTGGCCAAGAACGTCGCCGCCCTGTGCGCCGACTTCCCGGTCTACCGCTGAGTGGAGCAGAACACCATGCAACGTTATTCGGGCTTCGGCCTCTTCAAGCACTCCCTCAGCCACCACGAGAACTGGCAGCGCATGTGGCGCACGCCGACCCCTAAAAAGGTCTACGACGTGGTCATCGTCGGCGGTGGCGGCCATGGCCTGGCCACGGCCTACTACCTGGCGAAAGAGCACGGCATCACCAACGTGGCGGTGGTCGAGAAGGGCTACCTGGGCGGCGGCAACACCGCCCGCAACACCACCATCGTGCGTTCCAACTACCTGTGGGACGAGTCGGCGCACCTGTACGAACACGCCATGAAGCTGTGGGAAGGGCTGTCCCAGGACATCAACTACAACGTGATGTTCTCCCAGCGCGGCGTCTACAACCTGTGCCACACCCTGCAGGACATCCGTGACTCCGAGCGCCGGGTCAACGCCAACCGCCTCAATGGCGTGGATGGCGAGCTGATCCGCACCGAGCAGGTCGCGGCCGAGATCCCGTACCTCGACTGCTCGAAGAACACCCGCTACCCGATCCTCGGCGCCACCGTGCAGCGCCGTGGCGGCGTGGCCCGTCACGACGCCGTGGCCTGGGGCTTCGCCCGTGCCGCCGACGCCCTGGGCGTGGACCTGATCCAGCAGACCGAGGTGATCGGCTTCCGTAAAGAGAATGGCGCCGTGATCGGCGTTGAAACCAACAAGGGTTTCATCGGCGCCAAGCGCGTCGGCGTGGTCACCGCGGGTAACTCCGGGCACATGGCCAAGCTGGCGGGCTTCCGCCTGCCGCTCGAATCGCACCCGTTGCAGGCACTGGTATCGGAGCCGATCAAGCCGATCATCGACAGCGTGATCATGTCCAACGCCGTGCACGGCTACATCAGCCAGTCCGACAAGGGCGACCTGGTGATCGGTGCCGGCATCGACGGCTGGGTCGGCTACGGCCAGCGCGGTTCGTACCCGGTCATCGAGCACACCCTGCAGGCGATCGTCGAGATGTTCCCGATCCTCTCCCGCGTGCGCATGAACCGCCAGTGGGGCGGCATCGTCGACACCACCCCCGACGCCTGCCCGATCATCTCCAAGACCCCGGTGAAGAACATGTTCTTCAACTGCGGCTGGGGCACCGGCGGCTTCAAGGCCACCCCGGGCTCGGGCAACGTCTTCGCCGCGAGCCTGGCCAAGGGCGAGATGCACCCGCTGGCCGCGCCATTCTCCATCGACCGTTTCTACAACGGCGCGCTGATCGACGAACACGGCGCCGCTGCCGTCGCCCACTGACCCGGAGACAACCGTTATGTTGCAAATCTTCTGTCCCCACTGCGGCGAGCTGCGCTCCGAGGAAGAATTCCACGCGTCGGGCCAGGCGCACATCGCCCGCCCGCTGGACCCGAACGCCTGCTCCGACGAGGAGTGGGGCACCTACATGTTCTTCCGTGACAACCCGCGCGGCATCCACCACGAACTGTGGGACCACGTCGCCGGTTGCCGCCAGTACTTCAACGTCACCCGCGACACCGTGACCTACGAGATCCTGGAAACCTACAAGATCGGCGAGAAGCCTCAGGTCACCGCCGCCTCGAAACAGAGCACCGCGCCAGCGACCGCCAAGGGCCAAGGGGAAAAAGTATGAGCCAGACCTATCGCCTCGCCAGCGGCGGCCGTATCGACCGCAGCAAGGTGCTGAACTTCAGCTTCAACGGCAAGACCTACCAGGGCTATGCCGGCGATACCCTGGCCGCCGCGCTGCTGGCCAACGGCGTCGACATCGTCGGGCGCAGCTTCAAGTACTCGCGCCCGCGCGGGATCATCGCCGCCGGTACCGAAGAGCCGAATGCGATCCTGCAGATCGGCTCCAGCGAAGCCACCCAGATCCCCAACGTGCGCGCCACCCAGCAGGCCTTGTATGCTGGCCTGGTGGCCACCAGCACCAACGGCTGGCCGAACGTCAACAACGACATGATGGGCATCATCGGCAAGGTCGGCGGCAACATGATGCCGCCTGGGTTCTACTACAAGACCTTCATGTACCCCAAGTCGTTCTGGATGACCTACGAGAAGTACATCCGCAAGGCGGCGGGCCTGGGCCGTGCGCCGCTGCAGAACGACCCGGACAGCTACGACTACATGAACCAGCACTGCGACGTGCTGATCGTCGGCGCCGGCCCTGCCGGTCTGGCCGCCGCGCTGGCTGCTGCCCGTGGCGGTGCCCGGGTGATCCTGGCCGACGAGCAGGAAGAGTTCGGCGGCACCTTGCTCGACAGTCGCGAAACCCTCGATGGCAAACCGGCCGCCGATTGGGTCCATGCCGTGGTGGCCGAGCTGGAAAGCCTGCCGGAAGTCACCCTGCTGCCGCGCAGCACGGTCAACGGCTACCACGACCACAACTTCCTCACCATCCACGAGCGCCTCACCGACCACCTCGGCGACCGTGCGCCGATCGGCCAGGTGCGCCAGCGCGTGCACCGTGTGCGTGCCAACCGCGTGGTGCTGGCCGCTGGCGCCCACGAGCGTCCGCTGGTGTACGGCAACAACGACCTGCCGGGCAACATGCTCGCAGGCGCCGTATCGACCTACGTGCGCCGCTATGGCGTGGCCCCGGGCCGCAAGCTGGTGCTGTCGACCAACAACGACCACGCCTACCGCGCCGCGCTGGACTGGCACGACGCCGGCCTGCAAGTGGTCGCCATCGCTGACGCCCGCCACAATCCACGCGGTTCGCTGGTCGAAGAAGCCCGCGCCAAGGGCATCCGCATCCTTACCTCCAGCGCCGTGATCGAGGCCAAGGGCAGCAAGCACGTCACCGGTGCCCGCGTGGCCGCTATCGATGTGCAGGCGCACAAGGTCACCAGCCCTGGGGAAACTCTCGACTGTGATCTGATCGCCACCTCCGGCGGTTACAGCCCGGTGGTGCACCTGGCCTCGCACCTGGGCGGTCGCCCGGTGTGGCGTGAAGACATCCTCGGCTTCGTGCCGGGCGATGCCCCGCAGAAGCGCGTGTGCGTCGGTGGTGTGAACGGTGTCTACGCCTTGGGCGATGTGATCGCCGACGGCTTCGAGGGCGGCGTGCGCGCCGCCACCGAGGCCGGCTTCAAGGCCAGCGTCGGCACCCTGCCGAAAACCCTGGCGCGCAAGGAAGAGGCCACCGTGGCCCTGTTCCAGGTGCCCCACGACAAAGGCACCGCCCGTGCGCCGAAGCAGTTTGTCGACCAGCAGAACGACGTCACCGCCGCCGCTATCGAGCTGGCCACCCGCGAAGGCTTCGAGTCGGTCGAGCACGTCAAGCGCTACACCGCGCTGGGCTTCGGCACCGACCAGGGTAAGCTGGGCAACATCAACGGCCTGGCCATCGCCGCCCGTTCGCTCGGCATCGGCATCCCGGAAATGGGCACCACCATGTTCCGCCCCAACTACACGCCGGTGACCTTTGGCGCGGTGGCGGGCCGGCACTGTGGCCACCTGTTCGAGCCGGTGCGCTTCACCGCCCTGCATGCCTGGCACATCAAGAACGGCGCCGAGTTCGAGGACGTCGGCCAGTGGAAGCGCCCGTGGTACTTCCCCAAGCCCGGCGAAGACATCCACACCGCCGTGGCCCGCGAATGCAAGGCCGTGCGTGACAGCGTCGGCCTGCTGGACGCCTCGACCCTGGGCAAGATCGATATCCAGGGCCCGGACGCCCGCGAGTTCCTCAACCGCATCTACACCAACGCCTGGACCAAGCTCGACGTGGGCAAGGCCCGCTACGGCCTGATGTGCAAGGAAGACGGCATGGTCTTCGACGACGGCGTCACCGCCTGCGTCGGCGACAACCACTTCATCATGACCACCACCACCGGCGGCGCCGCCCGCGTGCTGCAGTGGCTGGAGCTGTATCACCAGACCGAATGGCCAGAGATGAAGGTGTACTTCACCTCGGTCACCGACCATTGGGCGACCATGACCCTGTCCGGCCCCAACAGCCGCAAGCTGCTGGCCGAGGTCAGCGACATCGACCTGGACAAGGAAGGCTTCCCGTTCATGAGCTGGAAGGAAGGCCTGGTCGGCGGCGTGCCGGCGCGGGTGTTCCGCATCTCGTTCACCGGCGAGCTGTCGTACGAGATCAACGTCCAGGCCAACTACGCCATGGGCGTGCTGGAACAGATCGTCGAGGCCGGTAAAAAGTACAACCTGACCCCGTACGGCACCGAGACCATGCACGTACTGCGCGCCGAGAAGGGCTTCATCATCGTCGGCCAGGACACTGACGGCTCGATGACCCCGGACGACCTCAACATGAGCTGGTGCGTCGGTCGCAACAAACCGTACTCGTGGATCGGCCTGCGCGGCATGAACCGCGAGGACACCGTGCGCGAGAACCGCAAGCAGCTGGTGGGCCTCAAGCCTGTGGACCCGAACGTGTGGCTGCCGGAAGGCGCCCAGCTGGTGTTCGATCCCAAGCAGCCGATCCCGATGGACATGGTCGGCCACGTCACCTCCAGCTACGCGGCCAACTCCCTGGGCTATTCGTTCGCCATGGGCGTGGTCAAGGGCGGTCTCAAGCGCCTGGGCGAGCGGGTGTATTCGCCCCAGGCCGACGGCAGCGTGATCGAGGCCGAGATCGTGTCTTCGGTGTTCTTCGATCCGAAGGGCGAGCGGCAGAACGTCTAAGGCTTGCGGCTGGTAACGCCGGGCCCTGTGGGAGCGGGTTCACCCGCGAATGCGATGTTGGCTGTACCGCCGCATTCGCGGGTAAACCCGCTCCCACAGGTTCGGTGTCGCTCTGACCCACAGAATTCAAGGCAGGTAAGAAATGAGCGCTATCAACGTCTTCCAGCAAAACCCGGGCTCCGATGCCAAGGCCCAGTCGCCGCTGCACCACGCCGACCTGGCCAGCCTGGTCGGCAAGGGCCGCAAGAACGCAGGCGTGACCCTGCGCGAAAAGAAACTCCTCGGCCACCTGACTATCCGTGGCAACGGCCATGACCAGGCCTTCGCCGGCGGCGTGCACAAGGCCCTGGGCCTGGAGCTGCCGGTGGCCCTGACCGTGGTCGCCAACAACGAGATGTCGCTGCAATGGGTGGGCCCGGACGAGTGGCTGCTGATCGTCCCCGGCGGCCAGGAGTTCGCCGTCGAGCAGAAACTGCGCGACGCCCTCGACGGCCAGCATATCCAGGTGGTTAACGTCAGCGGCGGGCAGACCCTGCTCGAGCTGCGCGGCCCCAACGTGCGCGACGTGCTGATGAAATCCACCAGCTATGATGTACACCCGAACAACTTCCCGGTCGGCAAGGCTGTCGGTACCGTGTTCGCCAAGTCGCAGCTGGTGATCCGTCGCACTGCCGAGGACACCTGGGAGCTGGTGATCCGCCGCAGCTTCTCCGACTACTGGTGGCTGTGGCTGCAGGACGCATCGGCCGAGTACGGCCTGGCTATCGAAGCGTAAGGAGCATTACCCATGAGTCGGGCACCGGACACCTGGATTCTCACTGCCGACTGCCCGAGCATGCTCGGCACGGTCGATGTGGTGACGCGTCATCTCTACGAGCAGCGCTGCTACGTCACCGAGCACCATTCTTTCGATGACCGGCTGTCGGGGCGGTTCTTCATTCGCGTGGAGTTCCGCGTCCCGGACGGTTTCGACGAGGATGCCTTCCGTGCGGGGCTGGCCGAGCGCAGCGAGGCGTTCGGCATGGCCTTCGAGCTGACCGCGCCGAATCACCGCCCCAAGGTGGTGATCATGGTGTCCAAGGCCGACCACTGCCTGAACGACTTGCTGTACCGCCAGCGCATCGGCCAGCTGGCCATGGACGTGGTCGCGGTGGTGTCCAACCACCCCGACCTCGAACCCTTGGCGCACTGGCACAAGATCCCCTATTACCACTTCGCCCTCGACCCGAACGACAAGCCGGCGCAGGAGCGCAAGGTGCTGCAGGTGATCGAGGAGAGCGGCGCCGAGCTGGTCATTCTTGCCCGCTATATGCAGGTGCTGTCGCCGGAGCTGTGCCGGCGGCTGGATGGCTGGGCGATCAACATCCATCACTCGCTGCTGCCGGGGTTCAAAGGCGCCAAGCCGTATCACCAGGCTTACAACAAAGGTGTGAAGATGGTTGGCGCCACCGCCCACTACATCAACAACGACCTGGACGAAGGGCCGATCATCGCCCAGGGCGTGGAGGTGGTGGACCATGCGCACTATCCCGAGGACCTGATCGCCAAGGGGCGCGATATCGAGTGCCTGACCCTGGCGCGGGCTGTTGGTTATCACATCGAACGGCGGGTTTTCCTAAACGCCAATCGCACTGTCGTTCTCTGATCGAGTGCCGGGGCTGCTGCGCAGCCCTTTCGCGGCAC